>JAIOPL010000032.1 GCA_021413925.1 Verrucomicrobiota bacterium | reverse complement strand
TTCCCCTCCATATCCATCTCCACTTCCCTCACCCTCCACGGAGTTTCAACTCCTATCGCTCTCGCGTATAATTCAGTGCTTTCCATCCTCTCCACTTACTCTTTTCCATCCCATTTCCCAAGCTAACTGATGAAGAACCATCCTTTCAGCTGCCTCAGTCTTTAGGAAATTTTTCTTCCAGGGATGCGAGGGTCGAGACGGAGACAAAGGGGGAAACATCCCCTCCCAACCGGGCCACTTCCTTCACGATCCGGGAACTCAGGAAGATGCAATCCTCGCGGGGCGTCAGGAAGATCGTCTCGATCTTCGGCTCAAGGCGGCGGTTCGTCAGGGCCATCTGAAATTCAAATTCGAAGTCGGAGACCGCCCTCAACCCGCGGATGACCACAAAGGCCCCACGACGACGGCAGAAATCGACCAGCAGTCCGTTGAGCGGCTCGACCAAGAGTCCCTCGTGCGGACCAACACTCTTTTGGATCAGATCGACCCTCTCAGCAGTCGTGAAGAGCGGGTTCTTGGCCTCATTGTCCGCCACGCCGACGATCACCTCGTCAAAGAGACCGAGCGAGCGGGTGATCAGGTCGAGATGACCATTCGTGACCGGGTCGAAGCTTCCCGGATAGATCGCGCGTCTGTGGCTCATAAAACGAGGAAAGGATTACTCCCACTCGATGGTGGCGGGCGGCTTGCTGGAGACATCCAGCACGCAGCGGTTCACACCCTTCACCTCGTTGATGATGCGGCTGGAGATCTTGGCCAGCAAGTCATACGGCAAACGCACCCAGTCGGCAGTCATGCCATCCTGGCTCTCTACGACGCGCAGGGCGATCGTGTAGTCGTAGGTGCGCTCGTCACCCATCACGCCGACCGACTGGACCGGCAAGAGGACGGCGAAGGACTGCCAGACCTTAAAGTACCAGCCCGAGGCCTTCATTTCCTGAAGGACGATCGCGTCGGCGTCGCGCACGATGCGGAGACGCTCCGGCGTGATCGCACCAATGATGCGAACGGCCAGGCCTGGGCCGGGGAAAGGCTGACGGTCGACCACTTCCTGGGGGAGCCCCAGTTCGCGACCCACCTCGCGGACCTCGTCCTTGAAGAGCTGACGCAGTGGCTCCACGAGCTCGAATTTCATATCCTCCGGGAGACCACCGACATTGTGGTGGCTCTTGATGAGCGAGGCGGGATTCCCGGCGATGGAGACGCTCTCGATGACATCGGGATAGAGAGTCCCCTGCGCAAGAAAGCGGAAGGGGTGCTTCGAGCCCTTAGCCGATTTCCGGAGCTCCTCGGCTGAGCGCTCGAAGATGCGGATGAATTCGGTTCCGATGATCTTGCGCTTTTTCTCGGGGTCGGTGACTCCCTTGAGCTTCCCGAGGAAGCGATCGGCCCCATCGACGATCTTTAGCCGGATTTTGAAATTTCGCCCGAAGAGCCTGCCGACCGCATCCCGCTCCCCAGAACGCAGAAGCCCATTATCAACGAAGATACAGGTGAGCTGATCACCGATCGCCTTGTGGATGAGTGCCGCCGCCACGCTCGAATCTACCCCGCCGCTGAGCCCGAGAATCACGCGCCCGTCACCTACCTGGTCGCGGATCTGCGCGCAGATGCGCTCAATGAAAGACTCCATTGTCCAGTCGCTCGGGCAACCGCAGATACCATGGATGAAGTTCTGGATGATGGCCTTTCCCTTCGGGGTGTGGTGCACCTCGGGATGGAACTGCATTCCATAAATTTTTCTTTTGGCATCAGCGATGACCGCATGGGGTGCGTTTTCGGTCTGCCCGATGGCGGTGAAGCCCTTGGGCAATTTCTCAACGCGGTCGCCATGGCTGTTCCAGACATCGATCTTCTTGGGTAACCCCTTGAAGAGCGGTGAAGCGCCGATGGTGGAAAGAACCCCCTTTCCATACTCACGATGGGTGGAGCGGGCCACGGATCCACCCAGATCGCGGGAGAGGAGCTGCATGCCGTAGCAGATACCGAGGATCGGAAGGCCCAGATCGTAGATCGCTGGGTCAACCTTCGGGGCCTTCGGAGCGTAGACGCTTGCGGGACCACCCGAGAGGATGATCCCCTTTACGGTCCCGTCAGCGACGATCTCGCTGGCCTTGGTTGTGTGAGGCAGGATCTCGGAAAAGACCCGGCACTCACGCACGCGTCGGGCAATAACCTGCGTGTATTGGGATCCAAAATCGAGGATGACGATCTTGGATGTTGCCTTAGGTGTCTTGAGGGCTTTTGGTGCTTTGGAAGGCTTGGAGGATTTAGCGGGTGACTTCTTGACTGCGGTTTTCACAATTTTTTTAGACAGGGTTGGCATCTCGGTCGGAATGGAAAAGGGTGTCGTCTGGGTTCTAGGTTGGGCTCTGGGCTTATTGGAAGTCATTCCCAAATTGGCCACCCATGTCGCCCTTCATCACCTTTTCGTTATACAGTTGCCCTTTACCCTCAAGCCCCTTAACGGCTGTGTCGGCGACATCATCGACATTACTCTCAGCCGTGGCGCAACCGGTCAGACAGAAGGCGGGGATCATGATAAGGACGGAGGCGAGAAGAATTCGGAGAAGATTCACCCTGCGACCCTAAAAGATCCGATCCAGAAGGCAATACGGGAAGGATGGACAGAAAAGGATGAAAGCTGAAACCTGAGACCTGAAAATGAAAAGTGGTATCCCTCCCGATCTGCTCTTGGAGGCCTATGCCTCGGGGATCTTCCCGATGGGGATGCCTGACGGGGAAATCCGTTGGTACTCGCCCGACCCCAGAGGCATCCTCCCGCTGGAGGAATTTCACACGCCGCACGGACTCAAGAGGATTCTCAAAAACCGTAGCTGGGATGTCCGTATCGACACGGCGTTTCAAGAGGTCATGCAGGCCTGTGCGTCACGCGAAGAGACTTGGATTACGGAAGTGATCGCAGAGAGCTATACCCTCCTTTTTGAGAGCGGCCATGCTCATTCGGTGGAGGTCTGGCAGGATGATAAGCTGGCGGGGGGACTCTATGGAGTCTCCATCGGCGGAGCCTTCTTCGGAGAGTCGATGTTCCACCGTGTCACCGATGCCTCGAAGGTCGCGCTCTGGCATCTCGTGGAGATCTTGAAAAAGGGGGGCTTTACATTGCTCGACAGCCAATGGACCACCCCCCATCTGGAACAATTCGGTGCCAGGGAAATTCCACGGACTGACTATCTGGAAAAACTGGCCACCGCACTTACCATAAAAACCACTTTCTCAAAGCCGCGTAATTTCCTTTGAACGCGAGGCACCCTGGCAACGTCAGACCATCATGACAGACACCCTCCTCAATATGACCCTCTCCCTTTTGGGTGGAGGCCTCACCTACCTGGCCCTCAACCATCTTGTTTCCAAACACGATCAGTTGCCCGCCAAGGCTCAGCAATAATAGCCCCGCCCCTTTTCAGAAAGGAGGTGTAGGTATTGCCATTTTGGTCAGAGGTGAGATTCCCATTGGCACTCCCCACTCGGATCAATCCCATTCACCGGCCCATTCCCCACATATCGGTAGATATTAATATCTCCTGCTTGGAACCTGATCGGATCGGTCTGTAAAAACCTCCCCAGCGTCGCGCTATAGACCCTGTTCCTGTAATCATAAATGCCGATTTGGCTAATCAGTTCACGGCCTGTGAAGAGGAAACGGTTGCCCTGACCGGAAACCGTCAGCACATTCCCTGCGCCATCCGTGATGGCCGCTGTCCCATAGACATCATAGGTGTAGCGTTCCTGCATGGCCCCCGTGCTATCAGTGATCGTAGTCACGTTTTGGTTCCCATCCTGGATGTAGTACACCGCACCTGTGGGGGAAATCTTGGCATCGAGACTCAGGAAAAAGGGATTTTATCTGAAACTCAGGAAATGGAAAATTTCTCGAACCGACCCCTTTTCTTAGGAAATGAACCTATTTCTGAACGCATCACCTATCGCGAGATTTATACGAAATCCTTAGAAATAACAATCCAGATATTAAAAAAATAATCCCTGTTATATATGCTTCTTTCCCGTTGAGTTGTATAGATTGATATTTTCCTATATGACCAGTATAAATCGTGTTTATTCCTATGAGGATTAGAAAAACTGAAATCATTCCAGAGAAGTTTATGTAAGATTTCATATGTTAAAAACCCTAAGGATTAATGCTATTATAAATAATTGAACCAATGTTTCCTAACAATTGCGCACGATTTGATGGCGGAGTAGGATATATAGCCCCCTCAATAACATTCCCTAAATTATTGGCTGCATTCACAACCTGCTGTGGATTCTGGATAGCATACCCCACAGCAGCATTGAAGCCAGCAGTTGCTAAGGCTCCAATAGCCGGAGCAGCGGCTACCAAAGCCTCTCCTCCAGTTGCAATTGCCGCCGCGCCTAAAGCTGCTATTCCTAAACCCTTGAAGTTGGCACCCGGATCAGTTCCTCCGGGCAGATTGGGAGCATACCCTCCACCTAGTACATTATTGTTGCCCAGCCCTGGATTGTAAGCTGGGTTAAAAGGGCACAACCCCATCGGATCGGTCCCACTCACCGGCCCATTCCCCACATACCGGTAGATATTGATATCCCCGGCCTCGAACCTGATCGGATCGGTTTGGAGGAATCGACCCAGCGTCGCTGAGTAAACGCGATTCCGATAGTCATACAGCCCGATTTGAGAAACGAACTCCCTTCCCGTGAACATAAACCGATTGCCCTGACCGGAAACCGTCAGCACATTCCCCGCAGCATCCGTGATGGTCGCTGTACCATAGACATCATAGCTGTAGCGTTCCTGAACGGCTCCTGTGCCATCAGTGATCGCTGTGACATTATGGTTCCCATCCTGGATATAGTACACCGCACCAGTAGGAGAGATTTTAGCCAATATGTCATCACTCTGAGGCCCATGGATGTAGCGGGCTAACTCATTGCCTGCGCCGTCATAATCCTCAATGAGGTTCCAGCCATCATAGGCATAGGAAGTTGTGACTCCATTGATGGTGCGACTCACGACTCGATTGCGTGCAATGTCAGAAATCACCATTGTGCTAGAAGTATTGCTTCATAAGGTGATATAAGAATACTAATTTCCTACTCCCCACTCAAATATGTCAATTTGCAACGACTGACTCATTTTACATTGAGGTTACTTAGATACATCATTTCTATCACTGTAGATTACATAATTATCAAATGAAATTTCTCTTGATTTGAGATCGTACGATTTTTCATTGAAAATATCATATTTGAATTCCCCGATATAATATTGCGGTTTTTCAGAAAACATATTTTTGGTATATGCGCAAGATATAGTTAAATATCTATCTTCGATTTTCCAACCAGTAGCAGTCCAATAGAGGTTTTCCATCGATTTGAACGGCGGGTTGATTTGAATTAGCTGCCAATGATTATCTGAAAAATTTAGCATCTGAACGATAGTTTCTTTATACACATGATTCATTGTGTATATTCTATTTGAATCTTTGCTCCATTGAATCCTGTATGTAGGAGTGGAATTATTTTCGATGATATAATTTTTCCCTTTATAATATATATTATAATATGTAATAGTCCCGCCTTTGGGGCTGGGTTTATCAGATATAAATATATAGCTTTTCCCATCCGGAGAGAAGATTTTCTTATCGTTTTTTACACTTGAACAATGTAAATGGGCGCAAAGCAGAATATTTAAAGCCAATATTACATTTAATATACTTTTCATTTTCCTAAAAAAGTATTTTGGTATGAACTTGACCGTGGCTTTTGTCGCCCGGAAAAAAGGGATATGGACCACTTTTATTATTATGCTCTACACCAAGGCCTAAAGCCTTTGCAGCAGCTTCGTTAAATTCAGGTTTGTTGGTATGTTCTTTTGCATGAGCTTTATCAGTTTTATCAAATACTACAGCATCCACAGATTTTCCATTTGCTTCAATTTTGACATGGTCTCCGACATGCGCATATGATTCATAAGGTGCATTTACGCCTGGTGAAGTAGGATCATATTTATCACCTGCTGATGTTTTATCGCTATGTTTATTATCAGGATATTTACCATCGGTACCATACTTATTGTAATTAGGATCTCCGTCAGTGTCAATACTTGCATCGCCTTCTTGACAGTATAACCCCATCGGATCCGTCCCATTCACCGGCCCATTCCCCACATAGCGATAGATATTGATATCCCCGGCCTCGAACCTGATCGGATCGGTTTGGAGGAATCGCCCCAGCGTCGCTGAGTAAACGCGATTCCGATAGTCGTAGATGCCGATTTGGCTTATCAGTTCGCGCCCGGTGAAGAGGAAACGGTTCCCCACTCCTGATACGGTCAGAGTATTGCCAGAAGCATCCGTGATGGTCGCTGTACCATAGACATCATAGCTGTAGCGTTCCTGAACGGCTCCTGTGCCATCAGTGATCGTCGTCACGTTTTGGTTCCCATCCTGGATGTAGTACACCGCACCAGTGGGAGAGATCTTAGCCAATATGTCATCACTCTGCGGCCCATGGATGTAGCGGGCGAGTTCGTTACCACTCGCATCGTAATCCTCAATGAGGTTCCATCCATCGTAGGCATAGGAAGTTGTGACTCCATTGATGGTGCGACTCACGACTCGATTGCGTGCATCGTAGCTCACGCTCATAGTGTTGGTACCGCTCCGTGCTGTTGCAACCCTATTTTGACTCGCTCGCGCCCGCTCGTCTCGCCCCACCGCTATAGCTTGGGGCTGTGCTGCTGCACACTCTATCCAAGCCGTTCCCACGGCTATGTATTGAGCATCGTAGGTGTAGGTATTGCCATTCTGATCGCTCGTGAGGTTGCCATTGGCATCGGAGCTCACTAGGAGTCCACCAATCCTGGTGTACTGGTTACACGCATTGGCTAGGTATGGGATGGTGGTGCTATTGCCACTCCCACTTCCACTTCCACTTGCGGTCGTGGTGACGCTTGTCCTGTTACCCACAGCATCATAGGCATAGGTAGTCCTTGCCCCACTGGCATAGTTCACTCCGGTGAGCTGGCTGATCGGGTCATAGGCGTAGCTATCGCGCTTAGCACCCTGGAGGGTGCTTTCTGAGCGGGTGGTGCGGCGACCGAGGCTATCAAGGCTGTAGCTGTAGGAATAATGTGTCATTCTGAATGACCGACCCTTTTTTTCTAGGCGTTATGCGTGGGACCCTTTTTTCACTTTTTAACCCTTATTTACGTGGAGAGCCAATTTCCAGTCGTGCAATGTCATTGCCAACATAATAAACACGAACATAAACCCCTTTACGAACAGTTCCTCCATGCGCTTGGGTTTTTCGAAAACCAGGACTAATAATATAATCAGAATATTGGAATTTATTTCCGGAAACAATAAAAGATTCATATCCATGTCCAGAAAGTGGCATTGGATTAAATTCAGTAACAACTCCTTCAGTTATCAAACAACGATTTTCACGAAGCGCTTTCGAAAGTTTGTTATGGCTAAATGTTGTAAAAAATAGAGCTAATATAGTCCACAGAATGCCAAATCCCACAAAAGCAAAAGTGAGCGACTGCAAAGCAGAAGGATAAAGCCATCCTCTAAAGACGATAAAAACAATTCCAAAAGCTATAAAAGTAATTCCAATGGCAGGAAAGATCCATTCAGAACTACCATTTTCAATCAAATCATATACTTTGTGATACTTCATAAATAGATTATTGATCTATAATTTTATTTTTCTTTTGTTGCATAATCCACGACTAACTAAATAATAATTACGGCTACCAAAATGAAATCGGTGGTGTGATAGCAGTAAAAGTTTGCGTTTTTGATCCAGATATCGGCGTAAGCCCTGGACCGACAGAAGCGCTATATCCAACTGTTTTTCCTGATCCATTCTGATGAACCGTACCACCTAATTTTCCAACCCCTAAGCTACCGTTGATAAAAGGTCCTGCAAAAACTGAAGCACCACCATTGATATAGCCCCAATTACCAGAGATAGACATATCAAGACCTTGCCCTGTGCCAGCTGAAGCAAATAAACCAAAACCGTCTTGACTTGAATAAACCCCCAGTTCAAATGTTGCTCCACCAAATGGAATAATGCTAATATTAATTCCAAAGAATGTTGTTATATTATTTATTCCGCACTCCCCCATGGGATCAACCCAATTCACCGGATCATTCCCCACATATCGGTAGATATTAATATCCCCTGCCTCAAATCCGATCGGATCAGTCTGGAGGAATCTCCCCAACGTCGCGCTATAGACTCGATTGCGATAATCATAGAGCCCGATCTCGCTGAGGTACTCACGGCCTGTGAAGAGGAAGCGGTTGCCCACTCCTGACACCGTCAGCACATTCCCACCAGCATCGGTGATGGTCGCTGTCCCATACACATCATAGGTGTAGCGTTCCTGCACGGCCCCCGTGCTATCAGTGATGGTCGTCACGTTTTGGTTCCCATCCTGGATATAGTACACCGCACCAGTAGGAGAGATTTTAGCCAATATGTCATCACTCTGCGGCCCATGGATGTAGCGGGCTAACTCATTGCCTGCGCCGTCATAATCCTCAATGAGGTTCCATCCATCGTAGGCATAGGAAGTTGTGACTCCATTGATGGTGCGACTCACGACTCGATTGCGTGCATCGTAGCTCACGCTCATAGTGTTGGTACCGCTCCGTGCTGAAGTCAATCTGTTCTGCGCATCGTAGGTGTAGGTATTGCCATTCTGATCGCTCGTGAGGTTGCCATTGGCATCGGAACTCACCAGGAGTCCACCAATCTGGTTGTACTGGTTACACGCATTGGCCAAGTAGGGGATGACGATAGAGTTTCCTCCTGCGGTCGTGGTGACGGTGGTTCGATTACCTAGGGCATCATAGGCATAGGTAGTCCTTGCCCCACTGGCATAGTTCACTCCGGTGAGCTGGCTGATCGGGTCATAGGCGTAGCTATCGCGCTTAGCACCCTGGGGCGTGCTTTCTGAGCGGGTGGTGCGGCAACCGAGGCTATCAAGGCTGTAGCTGTAGGATGCTACCGGTGAGGAGAGCCCAGTGAGTCGGCTGGCCGTGTCATAGGTTGCGGTGGTGGTGATCCCATTTTCCAGGGTCCTACTCACGCGCTTCCCATTCCCATCGTACCGGAAGGTTGCCATGCTGGTTCCCTCCACGACGATGCTGGCAGGGAGGTTGCGGCCACTGTAGCCAAGCCCAATCTGTGAGCCGCTTGGATAGGTCTTCCCCGTTCGGTTGCCATCAGGATCGTAGCTGTAGGAGAGGGTATGGGGAGTTTGTCCGGTGACGGATTGGGTTTCACTCAGGAGTTCGTTGGCTGAGTCGTAGCTGTAGCTAATCACCGAGGCGGCATTGCTGAGGCTCAGGAGTCTGCCTGCCACGTCATAGCTCTTGGAGACCCCCTGCGTCCCATCACTCCAAGAGTAGCCGGTATTCCGATTGCGGGCGTCGTAGCTATAGGAGCAGACCTGTCCCGCCCGAGTTGTGTACGTGCTCAAGTTGCCAACGCCGTCGTAGGCCCATTGCTCGATTGTTCCGTCGGGGTAGCTCATGCTTAAGCGGCGGTTGAGGCTGTCGTAGGTGTAGGCATAAGTGCCTCCCTTCGCATCGGTCGTGGAGAGGAGATTGCCGCCACCATCATAGGCAAACACGGTGGTATTGCCTGCTTGATCAGTCGTGCTGGTCAGGCGGTTCATGGTGTCGTAGGTGCTGGAGCTCGTTTTACCATCGGGACGGGTTGAGGAGACAAGATTCCCCTCGGCATCATAGGCATAGGAGGTGGTATTGCCGAGCGGGTCCTTGGCACTTATGCGGCGGTTGCGGTTATCGTAGGTGTAGGTCCAGGCTTTCCCTGTCCCATCCACCATGCGGATGAGGTTATTGACGTTATCGTAGCTGTAACTCGTCGTCGCGGCATCGGCACTTCCTGCCCCCTCGGTCTTGCTGGTCAGGTTCCAGGCTCGGTCATACTGGAAGATGGTCTTCTTGCCACTGGGTAGGGTGACGGAGAGGGGCTTGTTTTCGATGCTGTCGGGCTGATACGCAATCGTTGTGACGCGTCCGAGGGGATCGGTGACGCTCGTGAGCCTGCGGAACTCATCATAGGTGTAGTTCCAGGTAGCACCCCGTTCGTTGCTCTCGCTCTGGACATCACCGTAGAGGGTGTAGGTGAACGATTTGCTGGAGCCGTCGGGGTTGACGCTATTGGTCATCAGGCCCCGTTCGTTGTAGGCCATGGTGGTGGTGTGGCCGAGGGCATCGGTGACC
The DNA here is from genome assembly GCA_021413925.1 of Verrucomicrobiota bacterium. Lineage (NCBI taxonomy): Bacteria > Pseudomonadati > Verrucomicrobiota > Verrucomicrobiota bacterium. The sequence goes on along the minus strand of JAIOPL010000032.1, from coordinate 55,300 downwards.
CGGTTCAAGCGGTCGGACGTGTCGTAGCCGTAGGAGGTGACATTGCCGAGAGGATCGGCCTTGGAAAGGCGAAGTCCCCGCGCATCATAGGCGAAGCTCTCGGTGCCACCACTCCGCAGGGTGTGGGTGAGAGGCTGGCCAAGGTTGTTATACGAGAAGGCCTCGCTGCTGCCGTCAGGGTAGCTGATTGCTGTCACGCGATTGCTCGCATCCCGCGCATAGGAGGTGACGTGTCCCAAGTTATCGGTATGGGAGAGAAGGGATTCTTGGGCATTGTAGCTCCATCTTTCCGTCGATCCATCGGGGTAGGTTTTGGTCAGCGGATTCCCCTGCTGTGTCCACGAGAACGAGGTGACGCGTCCGAGGGCATCCTTGCTCGTCGCCATATATCCCTGAGGAGTATAGGTGTAGTAGGTCATGCGGCCATTGGCATCGCTCTCCTGCACAATCGCCGCACCTCCAGGAAGGCCTGAATTGTAATACTGGGTCTCAACGCCACCATTGGCATAGGTGACCGAGGGCTGATGAAGATTGCCATTGAGGAGACTGATCGCGAGGATGGTTCCTCCCGTGACAGCATTCACTTGGGACTGGACAGCTCCTGCAACAGATCCTGTGGTGCTGCTCTGATAGATGGTTTTGTAACGAGGCTGGCGGAGATCATACCGGGGGTCATTCCAGTCTCTCACCAAGGGGCGCATCCCAGGAAATACCTGCGTGAGTCCATAGGTAGCTTTCGTTCCATCGCCATAAATGGCGGCTGTGAGGGAAGGAAAGGTGTAGGGAAGCGTGGGATCGACAAAGGGGGTGTATTGGTAGTTCACCGAACGCCCATCACTACTGGTGACTGAGGAGATGGCCTGCACGGTGTAGGGAGCCTGATTAGAACCAACAACCTTAGCCTGAGAGCCTCCAAATCCGGCTTTGGCGATGGCCGCTGGCTGAAGGAGATTTTCTTTGCCTGCCACAATGAGGTAGCGAATCCGACCGATCTTGCGAGCGGTGCCCAGATCGAGTCCTACGAACCCTCCTGAGGGGGAGGAGGAGACCCATCCGGTACTAGGATTGCCGCTAAAGGCGAGATCGGCGTGCAGGGGGTCAGAGCTAATGATGCTACCAGTAAGCAGGTTCCCTGTGCCTGCTTCGTAAAATTCCAGCCCCGCAATCTGACCATACGACCCATCAGCCTCGATAAGGCGAATATATCGTGCGGCAGTTGTACTCGTTACAGCGACTTCTTGCCAATTTGCAGCGGAGGGTGGCGTAGGAAGTAATGAGGGCAATAAGGTGGCAAAGGTTGACGAGCTGAGCTGAGATCCGGAGAAAGGCTTATAGGCAATGTTAAAGGAACGTCCCGCTGGCTCCGTGATGCTGGTGAGCTGGCGATTGGCATTATAAGCCAAGGACGTGGTATTGCCTGCCGCATCCTTCATTGCCGTCATGAGGCAATAGAAGGAGCTGCCAGATGTGATTTTCTGAAAGATGCAGCGCGTCGAGTCCTTGCGATCCAGTTCAAATCCGGTGGAAGTCTGGATGAGAGTGTCGGTGACTTGCTGCGTCGGCTGCCAAACTCCAGGTGCTGTCTGGACAAAGGTATATTGCGCTCCATCAGGATAGATGAGGATGAGCTGACTCCGTCCCTTTGCATCAGGAGACGTGGGCGCCAGCTCCCATTGCCAGGAATGTCTCCAATAATGGGCCATGCCAAAAAGACTTGCCCCTCCCACGGCTCTCGAATTGCTGTAGCGACTCCAGCGCATCGGGATGCCACCTACAGCTCCCCAGAGGGTGAGGTCATCAATGTGCTTATATTCATTGCCGGTGTAGGGAATGACAGGATCTCCCTTTTTAGCATCGGGGTTGGGTGGATTTATGTCTGAGGGATTATTGGGTGCCGGATTAGGATTTCCAGTTCCTCCTCCACCACCCTTATTACCATTACCGCAGGGTGATTGGCACCATGCACTGGAGGCAATCAAGGTGGAGAGGAGGAGGCTCGCGGTGAGGTATCGTAGGGTGTTCATATCAAGGATCGTGAGTGATGGATTTGTGTAGGTGGCTGTTTTAGTGGCGGTAACCCTGGCGGTCTTAAGAAGTTGTGGGAAAACGAGGAGGGAACGATACGGGAAAATGTTTTCCCAAAATTATGGGGTCTTGCTCACGACTTGCGGAGCGGGGCCGCCCCAGAGCTCGAGTCGTTTTTCTTCGAAACCTCGTCTCAGGGTGATGTGATAGATCCCTCCTTCCTGAGTACTCGTGAAATTGAATCGGAGGGTGCGCTTGTCATCCAGAGTCGCTTGGATGACTGTCTTTGATCCATTGATTTGGCCCCCATCCTCACTCTGAACAGTAATCGTGTCTCCAGCCATGGCTTCCGGATAGGAGACTGTAATTGGAGCAGTGGCTCCGAGTCCGATAGGAACTCTTGGAAATAATCCCAAGTCGTTGGGGGTGAGCCTTACGACACCTTGTCCGCCCGCGCCTACGACCGCACTCATCCGATCACTACCCTGCTCCTTACTAGCAGCAGCGGGTGACTCGAAGGGTTCTAATTTGTTGTCGGGCGACTGTTGAGCGTCCAACCCGGAGGCATTTCCTGACTCACTCAGAGCAGCACTGGTAGTTGCTATGGTTCCGGCAGATCGAAGGAGCGGATCAGGCAGCGGTCCCGCATGGAAATCATTTGCTCTGACTTGTGATGCCGAATTGTTCGCCTGCGCGATGAGGTTGGAGTGAGTGGACCCTGTATTTCCAGCACTACTCGCATTCGTTGGAGTCATACCCACAGAATGATTCGCCCCTTCCCTTTCCCCTCCCGTGGCGATCATGATCGCGAGCGCTACCATCAAAACGATCACCCCAACTCCCAGAACGATGAACGTTGCTGGCTTGTAGATCATTTGCATGAGCGGCGAGCGATTCATAAAGGGCGGACACTGACCCATCACCCCCGTATATTGCCAAACATGTTTTGCAACAATTTTGACACAATCAGACAAACACAAAGAGCTGCTGTAAGATTATATCGCCTTACTTTATTGCTCGTTATCGTTACCCGAATGTAGGGCTAGTTATCTCCAGGAGCAGATGATCGAATCCCTCTGCCAAGGTGAACCGGTGTATTTCCATACATCTTCGAGTGACCGTAGAGCCTAACAATACTACCTCCTCAGAAAGAGGGGGCAATAAGACGGGTCAGCACGTTCGCTATCCCACAGAGCAGGATGAGTGGAACGACGCCCACTTTCTTAGCCTGCAGCAAAAGGAAGGAGATCAGGGCCAGCATGAGGGGAAGCACCGCTAACTGACCGGCAGGCAGAAAGAGGGCCTCTGAAAACCAGAGTGCAAGGCAGGTGATCACGGCCGTCACCACGGCTCCTATCGCAGCCAGTGCCCCCGCCATGCGGGGATTCCGCGCAATCCCCTCAAGATGAGGAGCCAGCGAAAAAATCCAGAGAAAGCTAGGTAAAAAAAGCGACCAGACAGCCACGAGACTTCCCAAAGTGGCGGCAAGTAGAGGCGCTAGAATGCCAGGGGACTTGTAGCAGCCCAGGAAAGCCACGAACTGCAGGGCGATCAGCAGGGGGCCTGGAGTTGTCTCGGCAAGACCGAGCCCGTCCAACATCTCCCCAGAGGAAAGCCATCCCCAATCACTCGAGGCGTGCAGCGAGACATAGGAGAGGGCTGCGTAGGCTCCCCCGAAACTCAGTACCGCAACCTTGCCGAAAAAAAGTCCAACCTGAAACGGCATCGCCTTGGAGCCCAGCCAGAAAAACAGTCCGAGTATTGGAACCAGCCAAATCGCCAGGATGCTCAGTGCCATGCTTAGAGACGAAAGGCAGGAGCTTATCCAACTCCTCGACCTCGATGGGGATTTCTCGGGGGATTCTTCCAGCGCTGAAGGTTTTTTCAGCATCAGCCCTCCGATCAAACCGAATCCCAACACCACAACGGGATAAGGAATGTGTGCCAGAAAGAGAGCAAAGGAAATCATGGCTATCAGCGCAAGAGGCCAACTAGTGACTGTCCGACGTCCGATCTTGAGCAATGCGGAGGCAACGATCGCCACCACAGCAGGCTTCAAGCCATCAAAAAAGAAATGTAGCAATGGCCAGTCGCGGCCTGTCACGTAGAGCAGGCTTAGCACCCAGAGCAGCAGGACCGCAGGCAGTAGAAAGAGTACGCCGGCGGCTATCCCTCCCCGGATCCCGTGAAGACGCCATCCGAGATAGGTGGCGAGTTGTTGGGCCTCCGGGCCGGGCAGAAGCATGCAGAATTGAAGAGCCCTCAGGAACTCGGCCTCTTTGATCCATCCCCTTTTCTCGACCACCTCGGCCTGGAGGATCGCGATCTGACCCGAGGGTCCCCCGAAACCGATACAGCCGATCTTCAGCCAAAGACGCACGGCTTCACTGAAGTTGGGCTTGATTGGATCGGCAACACCCATGACTACTTTCTCTTACCCTTGATTGAATAGCGGCAGCTCCGCCGTCGCATCGGGGGCTCCCGGCATCTTGCGACGGGTTCCAGCCAGGGTCGGACGTCCCTCAGCGTTCAGTTCCGCCTTCTCCAGGTTTGTCAGGATTTCCCGGGCCCGTTCGATCACCGTGGAGGGAAGACCCGCCAAGCGCGCCACCTGGATGCCGTAGCTCCGGTCGGCTGCTCCCTGGATGATTTTTCTCAGGAAAACGATCCGGTCATTTTGCTCGCGGACAGCGACATTGAAATTCCGGACGCCCGAGCGTGTGCGGGCCAGGTCGGGAAGTTCATGGTAGTGGGTCGCAAAGAAAGTGCGGCATCCCGTGATGTCATGCAGGTACTCGGCGACACTCCAGGCAATCGAGAGACCGTCGAAGGTGGCCGTACCCCGCCCAATCTCATCCAGCAGGACAAGACTGCGGGATGTGGCGTTGTGGAGGATATTAGCCGTCTCGCTCATCTCGACCATGAAGGTCGAGTGTCCCTTGGAGAGATCGTCGCTCGCGCCCACACGGGTGAAGATCCGGTCGGTCACGCCGATGCGGGCCGAAGCTGCGGGAATCCAACTTCCCAGCTGGGCCATGACAGTGAGGAGGCCGACCTGCCGGAGGTAGGTCGATTTACCGGCCATGTTCGGTCCGGTGATGATACCCATGCGGTGGTTGGCGGCATCGAGATCGGTATCGTTAGGCACGAAGGCCTCGCCACCGGCGCGCTGGTCCAGCACAGGGTGACGCCCCTCGCGAATCTCCAGCACGGTCGAATCATCGACAATGGGACGGGCATATCCGAAAAGCCGCGCCGTCTCTGCCAGCGAACAAAGGGTGTCCAGCGCACCCGCCGACGCGCCAGTCTCCTGAAGGGGTCGCACCTGCTCTAGGACGGCAGAGCGGAGGCGTTGGAAGATTTCGATCTCGAGGGCCTTAGCACGTTCTTCAGCACCAAGAATCTTACCCTCCATCTCCTTGAGCGCGGGGGTGATGAATCGTTCCCCAGCAGCGGTGGTCTGCTTACGGGTGTAGTCGTCGGGGACACTGCCTAGATTCGCCGTGGTGATCTCGATGAAGTAGCCAAAGACGGCGTTGAACCGCACTTTCAACGATTTGATCCCGGTGCGCTGAATCTCCGTTTCCTGCAACGCGGCGATCCAGTCCTTACCCTCGGTGGAAGCATTCCGAAGTTCATCCAGTCCTGCGTCGAATCCAGAACGGATCATTCCTCCCTCGCGGATTGTGGGTGGAGGCTCATCGACAATCGCGGATTGAAGGAAAGCGGTAAGTTCCGGAAGCGGATGCAGATTCTCACTGAGTTGGCTAAGCAGGCCTCCTCCGCACGCGGCGAGCGTTTCCCTGAGGGCAGGTAATGATCCCAACGATGAGGAAAGGGTGGCCAGGTCGCGTGCGTTACCCGAATTCTGGCTGAGACGGGAGATAGAGCGCTCTATGTCACGGATGCCACCGAGGCGGTCGCGCAGGTCTCCCAACTTCATCGGTGCGGAGATCAGAAATCCTATCGCATCTTGCCTCCCGTTGATTGCTGCCGGATCGATCAGCGGGCGCAGGACCCAGTCCCGCAGAGTACGGGCTCCCATGGGGGTGATTGTCCTGTCTAGGGCTCCGAGAAGAGTCATCCCTCGTCCGGCCCTAGAGGAGACCAGCTCCAGATGTCCCTGCGTGGAGGCATCCAGCAGCAGATGCTCGGCCTGCCGATAGGCCCTGAGTGAACGGAGATGCCCGGCATCGCGGCGAAGCGTGCGCGTGAGGTAGTGAAGCAGAGCGCCGGCGGCGGTGACTCCGATGGGCACATCATTCACCCCGAAGCCATCGAGCGAATGGACCTTGAAATGGGAAAGTAGCAGCTCCTTGGAGGCCATGGGATCGAAGAGATAAGCCTCCACCTCCTCAGGCTCGGGAAAACCAAAAGGCAGACCGTTCTGCAAATCTCGGAACAACTCTTTTCTTCCCTCAGGAACCAAGATCTCAGCCGGGGCCATCCGGACCACTTCGTCGAGCACTTCCTCGGCGGACGAAAGCTCCGTGATGCGGAACTCACCCGTACTCAGGTCCGCGCAGGCAAGACCGAAGATTCCTCCCTCCTTGGCCGGCGGTAGGATGGCAGCAGTGAAATTGTGGCTTTTCTCCTCAAGACCGGCATCTTCCAGAGTGCCGGGACTCAGAATCCGCGTGATCTCGCGGCGGACCAGCTTGCCGGGCTGAACCTCTCCCACCTGCTCGCAGAAAGCGACACGGCGACCGGCGGCAAGCAGCTTCTCCATGTAGCCGCGTGCGGCATGGTACGGTACTCCGCACATCGGCACGTCGCCACGCTTGGTGAGAGCGACATTCAGGATCGCCGAGGCCTCCTTGGCATCGTCGAAGAACATCTCGTAAAAATCACCGAGACGGAAAAGCAGAAAGGTGCCCGGCGGCAGGTCACGCCGCAAAGCGTGATACTGCTTCATCATCGGCGTTCCCTCGGCGGCCATAAATTAGGTGATTAGGCTGAAGACTGAAGGCTGTTAGCAGAGAACCTATAAGGGGATCATCCTACGACTAGGAGTTAAGGAAAGCAGTCAGGGGACTGGTCGGGATGGCGTGCTCGGCAGCCATGGGCAATCCGGCAGCTACCGCCTCGGCGGCACCCTCGATCGCCATCCGGAAAGCACGGGCCATGCGGACGGGATCGCCCGCGACAGCGATCGCGGTATTCACCAGCACGGCATCAGCCCCAAGCTCCAAGGCCTCGGCGGCATGGCTGGGAGCGCCGATCCCCGCATCGACGATCACAGGCACAATCGCCTGCTCGATGATAATGGAGAGTTGATGGCGCGTCTCAAGGCCCCGGTTGCTCCCGATCGGCGAACCGAGCGGCATGACCGTCGCGGCTCCCGCTTCCTGAAGTCGTTTTGCCAAGACCGGATCGGCATTGATATAGGGCAGAACCGTGAACCCTTCGGCCACCAGCATCTCGGTCGCCTTCAGTGTCTCGATGGGATCGGGAAGCAGGTAGCGGGGGTCCGGATGGATCTCGAGCTTCACCCACTTCGGCAGACCTGCGGCGGCGGAGAGGCGGGCCAGACGAAGCGCTTCCTCGGCGGTGTTGGCACCGCTGGTGTTGGGAAGCAGCAGATATTTCTCCGGATCAATGAACTCCAGAATATTGGCGAAAGGATCACCCTTGCCGGAGAGGTCGGCACGGCGGAGCGCCACGGTGACAATCTGGGTGCCGCTGGAGGCCAAAGCCTCACGCATGGTGGCTCCCGAGGAAAACTTTCCGGTTCCGAGAAAAAGCCGCGATGAGAATTCGCGGCCGGCAATGATCAGTGGCGATGCGGCAGACATCCCCTAATGCTATTGGTGAAGAGGCAAACCGTGCAAGAAAGCCCTGCCTTTCTTGTCTGTTAGAAAGGATTTATCACGCGGAGACGCGGAGTTCGCGGAGAAAAAAGATGGCGAATTCGGGGGTATCAAAAAACAGAGTATTTTAGTTCTCTAAAGAACCACTCTGCGAACTCCGCGTCTCCGCGTGAGATAAGAAGCAGATTCTACGTGCGTCAGGAAGCGTTGAGCGTTTCCCTCAGGCCACCGAGGACCCGATCGCGACGAGCGCCTCGTCCCGCGTGGCGCAGACGGGATATGCCGTCTGAAACTGGGCGATATCAAAGATCCTTTGAACAGCTGGCTGGAGGGCGCAGACGGCCAAGCCTCCGCCGACACGCTGCAACTGACGCCCTAGCAGGAAGAACTCACGGAATCCCGCGCTACTCACGTACTCAAGCCCGGCGAGGTCGAAAACCACGCCTTTGGAACCGCTCGATTCGATCTCTTTGGCCACCGATTCCTTGATCATGTTCTGCTCCGTTGCGTCGAGGCGCCCCTTGAGTGTCACGACAAGGATGGGGCCGGTTTTTTCGAATTGGATGTTCATGATCTTCAAGCAACTCAAAATGCTCTGGGGGACGCCCGTCAAGTCTCGTTCTCACAACATATCCGCAAGCCTCGGGAAGCGCACTTCCTCATCCTCTTGGCATTATCCCTAGGATGAACTATCGCTTGCATAGGACTCAGACACCCATGCCCTCTCTGAAACATTATCTGACACCCCGATCGATCGGGCAGCGATTCGCCCTGACCATCGGGGCGGGAGCAGGCGTGATCCTGATCGTTCTGGCGGTGGCCAACTATATTAGCGGACGAGAACTGCTACTCCGGCAAACCTCCCAGGAGGCACTCCGGGCCGTGAACGACGAGATCAACGCGATGGATGATCTCGTCGAGAAGATGGCGATGTATCCCGAGATCATCGCCGCCAGCGAGCTGGCCGGGACGAATAACGAGGGAGTCAACGTTCCCTGGCTTTCCTCGCTGCTGAAACACTCACCCATGTCGGCAATCTACGGACTCTATATGGCTAGGGATGCCAAGGACTGGCGGGATCCCGACTCCGACATTTGGGTCGACCGCAAGAGTTGGCCCAATCTCTCCCGCCTCAAGTACGACTTCCATGATGAGAATCAGGACTGGTACCGGGGAGCTAAGGAGGCCAAAGACCTCCATGTGACTCAGCCCTATTTCGATGCGGGGGGCTCCGACATCGACATGATCAGCATTACCAAACCCGTTTACTCGGACCAGGGAACATTTCTGGGCGTTGCGGGCGTGGATGTGGCTCTGGATGAAATGAGGAAGATCGTCCGGAAAATCCATATCAGGAATTATGAGAGCGAACTTGCGCTCGGACAGGATGAAGGAAAGGTCACATCGTTCCCGAAGAGTCCGACTACGGGGCCGCAGGAACTGCGTGAAACGGCGTATCTCATCTCCCAAAGCGGAGCGATCATCGTGAGTCCCGAAGCATCGCGGGACAAACCAGTGCCGAAGCCTGGTGAACAGGATCCGGCTAAGGCATTGGAAGAGCTGCTCAGCAACGGACTTGTCACCAGCGTTCCCGGCATCCAGAAGATCCTTGCCTCCGACAGCGGATGGCAGCACCTCAAGGATGGAAGCAACAAGGTTATCTACTGGGCCAAGGGTAGGACCACAGGATGGAAACTGGTGCTGGAAGTGCCTTACGAACTCATCGTGGCTCCGGCCAGAACATTGGCCGAACAGTCGGCAATCATCGGTGGGGCGGGGCTTTTCCTGTTGATTGGCGTCGTCTTTTTCACGGCACGCAGGGTTTCGGGGCCCATTACCGCGCTTCAGACCGTGGCAACCTCCTTTGAGAAAGGAAGCTATGCCGGCGGCGCGGGGATCCTGGAACAGATCGAAAAACGCCCCGATGAGCTGGGTCGGTTTGCCAAAAGCTTCTCCGCCATGGCACAGGAAATCCGCCTGAGGGAAGAGCGACTCTCGGAATGGAATGCCAACCTCGAGCAGACAGTGAAGGACCGCACTGCGGCCCTCGCCACAGCCATGGAGAAGGTAGAGAAGGCCAATGCCTCCATGGAGGCGGAACTCGCGGAGGCGGCTGCGTACTCCCGCGCAGTGCTGCCCGGGAAACTGACCTCGCCGGTTTCCGCCGACTGGGTGTTCATCTCCTCCTCTCAACTTGGGGGGGATTCCTTTGGCTATCACTGGATCGACGACGACACGTTCTCCCTTTATCTGCTCGATGTCTGCGGGCACGGTGTCGGCGCCGCGTTGCTCTCCATCAGCGTGATGAACGTGCTGCGCACTTCCTCCCTTGTTGACACGAACTTCCGTGATCCGGCCAACGTCTTGGGCAACCTGAACGCAGCCTTCCCGATGGAGCAGCACAATGACATGTATTTTACAGCCTGGTATGGCGTCTACACCCTCTCCACCAACAACCTGAGCTTTGCCTGCGGAGGTCACCCCCCCGCGGTGCTGATCGCGCCGGATGGCACCGTTCGTCATCTCTCTGCCAAGGGCGCGGTCGTGGGAGCCTTCCCCATGCCCACCTACGAGACGGCTTCGACCACGGTTGTGCCAGGCTCCAGACTCTATCTTTTCAGCGACGGTACCTACGAGATCGACCGACCCGACTCCTCAATGATGACCCACGAGGAGTTCTCACTGATCCTGAAAGATCCCGTCAAGAGTGGAGCCTCCAAACTGGAAGCCATCGTGACAGAGGTGCGACGCCAGCAGGAGAAGGAAGCCTTCGCGGATGATTTCTCGCTGGTGGAGTTCCGTTTTCCGGGCGAGCAACTCCCGTCCCATGGAGTCCTAAAATTAAAGGCCGACCTAGGGGAAGTGGCGCACCTCCATCCCTTCCTTACCTCTTACTGTGAGCACGAGGGAACCCCTATGGAGCAGGTCTTTGACTTCGAGGTCATCCTGGAGGAGCTCGTCACCAATGTCATCAAATACGGCGGCGTTGATGCAGGGCAAGAGTGCTGCCTCATCGAACTCCTGCGCGAAGGGAACCAAATCACCATCCGCTTCAGTGACCGGGGCAATCCGTTCAACTCGCTTGCCCGGGACGAAGTCGATACTGATAAACCGATCGAAGAACGCGAGATCGGAGGGCTGGGCATCCACTTTATCAAGAAACTCACTGATACCCAGAGCTATGAGTACAAGGATGGAAAGAACGTCCTGACGCTCACCAAAAAATTCACCACTCCCGCTGATTTCGACGTCTGATCGCTCGAGAGGATAGCGGAGCGAGGCTTTTTAGCGGTTTAGGCTGTAGGCTTTTAGAAAACAGCCGAGGGAATGATTCGCGCAGAGGCGCAAAGACGCAGAGATCTGAAGGAATCAGAAAATTACCATATCTTCTAATCCAGCGGACTCCTCACCGCGAGGCCCGGCTTATTGAGGACATGGGTATAAATCATCGTCGCCACATCGTCGCGCAGAGCCTGATCCCACTTCCTCGGTTTCACAAAATCAATGAACTTCCTCACCCAGTTGCGAAAAAAGTCATGCTTCCCCGCAACGATGCCTCGGGAGAGCAGGCCTTGTGAAAATCTGGCCCACCTCTCATCCCACTGCGCATCGGATTTGGGAGAACTCTGTGGCCCCCTGGAATTCAACGAGTTATCAATCATTTTTTATATTAACACATGTGTTCCATTATTGCAATATAATGACATGTCATTCTAAAATACGTTAGCTTACAAAAAACTCTCACTCGCAACCTAAACCACATAATAACTATGAAAAACCGCCAAACAATCAAACATGCATTACTTGCTCTATTAACAGCTGTCACTCTCAGTGGATGCGCATTTTCGTCCGGAGTCAAAGTCACGGAAACAAAAAATGAAAGTCGACTTCATCTCAGATTTGCCAACTCCAAAGCTGCATCCAATTTTTATCAATCATTTTTCGAGAATGTTGATAAGACGAGTCCAAGCAAAAGTCTGAATGCATTTCTTAAATTTAATTTTGGAACAGAAAGTAATGTTAGCGACAACGTCAAACTCAATGATGCATTCCGTTCTGCTGACAAGAACAGGAGCGGAGTGGTATCAGAGGAAGAGGCCATTGCATACGTTCAGTCGCTTAGTAACAAATAGCTAACAAGACGATTGAGCTAACGATCCACAGCGCCGGTAGTTCGCTGAGTTCAAGCGTGGATCAATCACGCCCATGCCAGCGCGACACGCCGCCCACAGTGGATCGCGGCTCATCTTGACGTTAGGCCGCCAGAAAAACATCGTCCTTGACACGACTCTGGAGTCTGTTCATGATCATGTACATATGACTGCAATTACATACACCGCAGCGAGAGAAAATCTCGCCTCCACAATGGACAGAGTATGCGATGATCATGACCCCGTAATCATTACACGCAATCGCGACCAAGCCGTTGTCATGCTTTCTCTTGATGACTACGAATCACTACAGGAAACCGCCTATCTGCTTCGGTCACCAGCCAACGCGAAGCGTTTGCTTGCTTCGATTGAGAGTCTGAACTCTGGAAAGACAGTGAGAAAGAACATCAAAGACCTAGTGGAGGCATGAATCTTGTTTTCTCTCCCCAAGCTTGGGAGGATTACCAGCACTGGTTGCAAACGGATAAGAAAATGATCAGACGAATCAACGAACTGATCAAGGACACTCTCCGAAGCCATTACGATGGGATTGGGAAACCTGAACCTTTGAAGCACACCCTTGCGGGTTTCTGGTCTCGCCGAATCACGGATGAGCATCGTCTGGTTTACCGAATTGCTGCGAAGAATGTTGAAATCGCACAACTCAGATTCCACTACGCAAAATAATGCGAACAGGGCGATGGACCTAATCACCCTCCCTTCGGCACTTTTGTCATGGGGAACGTTAGACATCCTCTTCTGCAAAGGCTTGGAAGATCGGATGGAGAGCAAGGCGTGAGAGCGAAGCGGTAGTAGTTCTACCGCGAGTGAGCAACAACGCTGCTATCCGCCGATACCCCAAGCCTTAAGCGATGCAGCAGGCGCCGTCGTGGTACCCCTGTTGCAAATGCTGAGCGTAATCAGCGCCCCCTCTTGCCTCGATGGAAGCGATGAACTTGTTCCGCTGCTCGAGGGTCATCGGGCTGGCGACCAATGCGGCGGCAACAGCCTGCTGCGCGAAGGCCATGGAATCGATTCCGATGCACTGGGTGGTAACTTCAGAGTAACTGAGCGCGTAATTGATGACGTCGTTGATCGTGACCAGCCCATGCAGATTCGCCCGCTTGCTTCCGCCGAATCCCTTCATGCCAATTGCAGCGATCCCCTTCTCCTTCATCAAGGGCAGGACGATCTTGTCAAAGTCCTTTGCTTGGAGCGTGTTTCCCAAGACGGAAACCGGAAGGAGTGATGCGTCCCACTGGTAACCGCTCTCGATCATGCGGATATGAGCCTTGGGGCTGGAGTGACCAGTGAAACCGACATAGCGCACCATGCCCTTGCGCTTGGCCTCATCAAGGGCCTCCAGGATCCCGTCCTTGCCGAGATGAAAATCAACGTCTGCGTCCTGGATCTCGTGGATCATCCAGAGATCGATGTAGTCGGTCTTGAGCCTTTTCATCTGGGCTTGGAGCATCTGAAGGGCCTTCTCCTTATCGGTTCCGGTGAAGGGAATGTCGTATTTCTTGGCGTGATGGATGCAGGCCTTTGTCATGATAAAGGCCTTCTCGCGCCAGCCTCCCGATAGGGCCTGACCCATCCAATCCTCGGCGCGTCCGTTGTGATACTCCCAGGCGTTGTCGAAGAAATTGACCCCTTGGTCGATCGCGTAGTGAGCGATGTTGGTCGCCTCCTGAACCGTCGGGGCAAGGGCGAGCGTATGGCCACCAAAGCCGATGCAGCTGAGGGTTTCCTGGTGACGTCCGAACTGGCGGCGCGGCACGGTGCCGGCAGGAACGGTATCAGCATTGACTGAAGAAACGCGGAGAGCTTGTGCCGCAGGCAGGAGGCCAAGCATTCCAAGGAAGGAGCGACGGGTGAGGGACATAAATGAAGGATGAAACTTGAAATCGGAAACTTGAAACCTGAGTGGGCAATAGAGTTCCCTGTCTTTTTTCAGGTCTCAGGTCTCAGGTTTCATCCCTCTCCGCCACCTCTTCCTCGTACCCCCGGCTGTAGCGGACGAAGACTGAAAACGACGTCGCGTAGGCGATCCAGAAGCCAGGGAATCCATCGAGGAAGCCGAGTCTCAGGAAATAGGCCCTGATGAAACGCCAGAGCGGACGCAGGAGATTGGCCGCAAGCGACCAATGCTTTCCCACCGCGGATTGGCGCTGCGCAAACTCGTTGGCAAAGGGACCTATCTTGTCGAGATAGCTCTGAATGGTCGGATAGGAATCATGGAGCAGATCACCCTTCAGGTGCTTCACGGCCCCCTCCACCAGCACGGTGTCATGGGCAGCATTTCCACCCATACTGGCCTTGTCACGTCGGACAAGACGAAGCTTGGTGTCGGGATACCAGTCTCCGTGCATGATCCAGCGACCGAGAAAGCAGACCTTGCGGTTGAACCGGCATCCGTGAAACCAGTCGACATCACCGCTGGCGAAGAACGCGCCGATCGACTGTCTCAGCTCCTCTGAGAGTTCCTCATCACAGTCGAGAATCAACACCCACGGCTGGGTGCAGTTATCCAGCGCCACCTGCTTCTGGGCGCTATGGCCGAGCCACTCCTGATGGATGACATGGGCCTTCTCCGCCTCGGCGATGGCCAAGGTCCCATCAGTAGAACCGCTATCCACAACCACGATCTCACGCACGAGCCCCCGGGCGCTCACGAGGCATTTGAGGAGGCGGGACTCCTCATTGCAAGCTGTCACAGCAAGGGAAATCGGAGGGATCTGGAAGGGATCGGTCATACGGAGCGTTCGGATTCTTTGGCCGCTTCCCAGAGCGCGTTCATTTCATCGAAAGTGAGCTCCTTGAACTCCCTGTCAGCCGGCACGGCCAGCTCCATAGTGCGGAATCGCTTCTCGAACTTACCTGTTGCAGCCTGAAGAGCGGATTCGGCATCGATCGAGAGAGCACGTGCGAGATTCACTACGGCAAAGAGAAGATCACCCACCTCTTCGGAGAGACGCCTTGCGACAGCAGGTTCCTTACGCAGAGGCATCTCGGCCTCCACCTCCAGGATTTCCTCGCGAATCTTCTCCACGACGTCCTCGGGACGCTCCCAATCGAAGCCGAGTCTGGCTGCCTTTTTCTGAATTTTCTGTGCACGGACGAGGGCGGGGAAGGCACGCGCCACGCCGTCGAGCAGCGAGGCATCCACTGTCGCATCGAGTCCCTTCGCCCTCCGTTCTGCCCGCTTAATCTCCTCCCATTGACCCAGCACGGCATTGCTTGTCTCCACGGAAGCATCGCCGAAAACATGGGGATGGCGCCGGACAAGCTTCTCGGCCGCCGTGGAGGCGATGGAGTCAGCGGTGAATCCCCCCTGCTCTGCGGCGATCTCGGCCTGCATGAGGATATTGATCAGCAGATCACCCAGTTCCTCCTCCAAATCGCAAGAATGCTCACGCTCGATGGCATCGACGACCTCGTAGGCCTCTTCGATCAACGAGGAGCGAAGAGACGAAGGCGTCTGCTCACGATCCCAAGGACATCCGCCGGGAGCCCGCAAGCGCGTGATGATTTCCCTGAGCTGATCGAGTGCCTGGCTCATCGCAAAGAAGGAAGGAGCGTTACTTGGAGTTCCTGCCGCCACGCTGCAGGATCGCCTGCCTTGCCTGTTCGAGCGAGGCACGCTCGATTGCAGTCAGACTGTTCATTCCCTTCCGGCTAATCTTCTCCAAGAGACGGTCCATCTCGAGTTCGGGATCGACGCGCGTCGCTCCTTCGGAGGGGGATGGCTGTCCCGTAGCCCCGCGATTCCCGGCAACTGAAGCGCGGAGACCGCCCGGCATGGCCGAGAACTTGGACTTGGGAGACTTGAGTCCGGGAAGCGACCATTGAAATCCATAACCGAACAGCGGTTCCTCGAATCCCGCGCGGCGCATCAGCATGACTGCCAGAATACTGGAAGAAATCAGCACAAGAACCTGCGGCGGCTGATGATCTGCCAGACGTTGAAGCGAGGAGATGGCGAGCAGCCCGAGAAAGACCCACCGGGCGGCCAACCCGAAGAAGAACTGGGCGCCGGGATGCATGGCCACAAAGGCAGCGAAGACCGCAAAGTTCACCTCCTGCGCCCCCGCAAACGTCTGCGGGATCCCCCCATAGCCAAAGGCCTGAAGAAGCAAAGGGCCGAGCAGGATCAGACCCCCGTAAAGAATCCCGAAACGCTTCCATCCAAGTCCATTCTCCACCTCGCGACCGAAGTAATAGAGCATGACCATCTCCAAGAGGAACCAGACCGAGGGAGAGGCCACGAACGCATAGGTTGCGAGCCTCCAGATCTGGCCGTGTGCGACTGCTGTGCTGCTGTAAATGAACAGATCCATCAACGCACCGTGACCCGAGGCAATCAGGAGCGAGGCCGTGATCATGGCGGCGCTATGAAGGGCCACCAGCAAGGTGATCAGGCGCACGGGAAATTCCCCAAGGTAAAAGAGGGGTTCGTTCTCCCCGGCAAGAATCGCTACGGACATGCCATAAAGTAAAACCAGTGGCACACAGCGACAAGCAGGAAGACTCGGGGGCTGAGTGAGGCCCTAGCCCTCCTCAGTCCAGGTGCCTGGAGACCTCAATCCTGAGCGCTCTGAGCGAGAGGTAGATATCGGCGAGCAGGAAGCTCATCGAACCAAGGAGACTCATCAGATTCAGGAAAAACAGCACGATAACCAAACGCTCCAGATGCATCCCTCCAAAACTCTTGAAGTAGAGGAAGAGAATCATCAGGCAGGAGAGGAAAATACTGCCGACCAGCAAACTTACTGAGTAGCGCAGTAGCGAGGCCCGCCTCACAAGAATCACCAACTGACATCGCATCTCACTTCTGGCGGTCTCGTTATTGAGGTTGTGATCCAGCTCCTTGACGGTCAGGCGCGAGCGGTCAATGGCCCTTCCAAGGCGATTGGTAACAGAGAGTAGCAGCAGACCGACCGCCGAGATAAGCACTGCAGGCGATACCGAAAGCTGCATGAGCTTGGAGAGTGATTCGACATTGAAATCATCCATGAACGAACACGAGTTTACGGGACATTCTTGCCCTTGTCTCCCAAATATCCGAAACTGTCATCATGAGTATGACAAAAGGAAATGCTGACTCACTGGGAAATCTCGAACCTTCAATTCCTGAGGTGATGAGATGGGTGAAGGAGATCGCCGCCCTAACACAACCCGATGCGATTTTCTGGTGCGATGGTTCCGAGGCGGAGGACAAGCTCATGAGAGAACGCATCGTCGAATCGGGGGCTGGCCTCTGGCTCAACGCTGATAAGCGACCGAACTCCCTGCTTGTCCGTAGCGATCCCCGCGATGTGGCCCGCGTTGAGGAACGCACCTTCATTTGCTGCAAGTCGAAGAAGGATGCGGGTCCGACAAACAACTGGCGCGAACCCTCCATCATGAAGGCCAAGTTGAACGGACTTCTCCAGGGGTGCATGAAGGGCAGGACCCTCTATGTGATCCCTTTCAGCATGGGACCCGTCGGCTCTCCGATCGCCCAGTACGGCATCGAGATCTCGGACAGTCCCTATGTCGTCGCTAATATGCGCACCATGACCCGTATGGGATCGAAGGTGTACGATGAGATCGCCAAGACCGGCACTTTCGTCAAGTGCCTGCACTCCGTCGGTTCGCCGCTCATCGCTGGGAAACAGGATGTCGCGTGGCCCTGCGATCCCGAGAATACCTACGTCACTCACTTCCCTGAGGAGCGACTGATTATCAGCTACGGCTCCGGCTACGGCGGGAATGCCCTGCTTGGGAAAAAGTGCTTCGCACTTCGTATCGCCTCGGCCATGGGACGTGACGAAGGGTGGATGGCCGAGCACATGCTCATCCTCGGCGTTAAAGATCCCAAGGGAGAAAAGACCTATGTCACCGCGGCCTTCCCGAGCGCCTGTGGCAAGACGAACTTCGCCATGATCATCCCTCCCAAGCACCTGAAGGAAGAGGGCTGGGAAGTCTCCTGCGTCGGCGACGACATTGCTTGGATCAAGCCGGGACCCGACGGCTGGCTCCGTGCTATCAATCCCGAGGCCGGTTTCTTCGGCGTCGCCCCCGGCACC
The DNA here is from genome assembly GCA_021413925.1 of Verrucomicrobiota bacterium. Classification (NCBI taxonomy): domain Bacteria; kingdom Pseudomonadati; phylum Verrucomicrobiota; species Verrucomicrobiota bacterium. The sequence continues at coordinate 37,243 of JAIOPL010000032.1, read as the reverse complement.
TCCTACGAGAGCAATCCGATGGCCATGGACTCTATCAAGAAGAACACCATCTTCACGAATGTCGCCCTGACAGACGACGGCGATATCTGGTGGGAAGGCATGACTAAGGAACCCCCTGCCCATCTTATCGACTGGAAGGGCAAGGATTGGAGCCCCGGTCAGAACGATGCGGAGGGTAAACCCGTCCTCTCGAGCCATCCGAACAGCCGCTTCACAGCCCCTGCGCGCAACTGCCCCATCATCGATCCCGATTGGGAGAATCCGGAGGGGGTAAAGATCAGCGCCATGATCTTCGGAGGCCGACGCGCCACGACGATGCCGCTTATTTTCCAAGCCTTCAACTGGGTCCACGGCGTCTACCTCGGCGCAACGGTGGGCTCGGAGATGACTGCCGCAGCGGCGGGAACGATCGGCCAGGTGCGGCGTGACCCGATGGCGATGCTTCCCTTCTGCGGTTACGACATGGGGGATTACTTCGCTCATTGGCTGGAGATGCGCCGCCTCGTGAAGCACGTCCCCCGTGTCTTCCATGTGAACTGGTTTCGCAAGAGCACCGAGGGGAAATTTCTCTGGCCCGGCTTCGGTGACAACATGCGTGTCCTCAAATGGATCGTCCAGCGTTGCCAGCGCGGCGCCCATGCCCTAGAGACCTCGATCGGTTGGGTTCCGGAATATGCAGATCTCGACATGACGGGGTTGGAGGGCGTGATCACGCCGGAAGCCTTCGAGGAACTCCAGAAGATCGATCCTGCCGAGTGGCACCGCGAGCTGGTCCTTCAGGATGAGCTTTTCATGAAACTCTATAGCCACCTGCCTAAGGAACTCGTCTTCCAGCGCGAACTCCTGATCTCACGATTGTAAAACCGCAAAGCTTAAGGGTTCTCCCGCAGCCGTAACGCAGGCCAATTGGCCGAGGCCGGGCAAGCAATCGCAGGGGCGCAGAGATTTTTACGAAAATTACAAGCAGGCCGAATTTCTAATCAGGAATCTTCTCGCGAATGTTTGTACTTTGATTGTTTTTCCTCCGCGTCTCTGCGCCTCTGCGGGAGTTTATTCCTGATCCAATCCACTTCAGAGGGATGGAGTAACCTTCACCAGCTCGGCGAAGACTGAGCCGATAAAGACATCGACCTCGGCCCGTAGGGGCAGTCGGCGGTTGTCATCCGACATCCAGACGCGGCCGGAGCGGAATTTCTTATGCCGGGCCAGGTGGCCGATATTCGGGCCCATCGTCTCGATGGTCTGGATACGGAGATCGAAGCGGATCGCCTTCACCTCCCTACCCATGACTTTGATCCTGTCATGCCCGGTCACCGTGAGATCCACCAGATAAGGATTCCGGTCAGGAAAGGTGGTCAGGCGGAGATGATCCTTGGTGTTGAGGGGTTGACTGCGGACAAAGAGCATTGCGGCGAAGAGATCACGGATTCCGGGGAGTGGCGTGTGCAACCAAGGCTTCGATTCAGTCGTGAAGCGGTGACACGCAAAGACTGCTCCCGGAGTGAAGAGGGCGTCACTCACCATCATCTGCTCTGCAATCGACTCGTCCATGTGGAACCAGGAGGGAACCTGGCCGTTGATTCCTGCCTCCCCCTGGTAATTGGCATGATAATTCCACAGCTTCCGCACCCATTCATTGGGGCCGCCGCTGGCCACGATCCGGCGTCTAGAGGAATTAGTGGGATTAGAATTCCCCGAGTGATCGGTGCCAACAACACGGACGCTAGCCCCTCCTGCGGAAACCCCTTCCCAACCGAAACGATAGGTCGCCTCAAACGGATCGATCGGGGCAAAGGGAACGCTCGCTACGGGCGTGAGGCTGGCATCCCAGGCTGCATAGGGATCAGTAGTGGCGGCCTGGAGAGAAACTCCGCACTTACCCGCGACAAGAAGAAGCAGAACGAGGCCTATGAGGATCCCTTGGAGGATGAAAGCAGGGGGGTGGCGGCGTTGGAAGGGATCCATCCTTGGAGGGCTCCGGGACCAGAGCCAGTAGAAACATACCACCATGCTCCGTTCCGGGATAGGATGCTGATGAGGCACCCCGGGTCGAGTTTCCCAGATTCCGTAGCGCTATCAGCAGGGGTGGCCCGCAGGGTGGGGGCCGTCTTTGCGGTGATGACTGCCGAATTACGGGCCGTCCTGCGTGGATCGACAAGGGTTCCCAGCACGGAAGCTCCATGTCCGAAAAGAATCAGGAGCAGAGAGAGGAGGATCAGCCCCTTCCTCCGGCTAGCTTGGAAAAGAAGAACGATCAGACCAAGCGCCCCGATCCAGCCGATCACCGCACCCGTCACGACCATGGTCTCGGGGTGGATGGACTGCATCGTACGCTCCCTCCATCCGGTCGGCACGGGAATGCCTAGCAACCCAAGGGTCTTGGAAAGCTCCACTCGGGCCGGCGCAAGAGCCGGATCCAGCAGCAGGGTCCGGCGGAAGGAAAGGGAAGCGGCGACCGTATCACCTGTCTGCATTTCGGCCAGGCCCCGATTGTACCAGATCTCAGCCGATCCCGAGGTCTTGAAATCCGGATAGGTCAGCAGCGTCTTGTAGGTGGAGAGGGCCTCATCTGCATGACCAGAGGCAAGGTTGGCATTGGCTGAAGCGAATTCCTCCGGCAGTCCGGCGTGCAGAGAAACCACTACAGGCACTGCCAAGAGAAGACTAAGTGCAAGGATTCGGGGAAAAATGCGTTTCATCACGGGGCTTTGGTGGTGGTGAGTTCCAACGATTCCAGAAGTTTCCTGTGCTCGATCGCCGGAAGAGGAAGCGAACCGCCGGAGCCGTACTTCAGCACATCACGGCGCTCTGTCAGTCCCGAGATCAAGGCATCCCGTTTTTCCGAAGGGGGAACCACCAGTTCCGCATACTCGAGAGCCGCCTCATAGAAGGATCCCGCATCGACGGTTCCCCCAGTAAGAAGTGAGCGGAGTTGGGCAATATGTTTTCGACGACGGGAGGCTAGCGTACCCCCCTGGGATTGGATCTTCCAATAGGCCAGAATCGCGGCCAACGCCGCTGTGGCCACAAGCATGGCGAGCGTCGCGATCAGGAATTCGCTTCGTTGCATCGGTGTGGTCCAAGAACGCAGGTTGATTCCCAATAGCGGCTGACCTTCCTTCGGCGGCATGTTCTTGGTGGGGTTCTGCCCCGGGGAAGGAACAGGGGTTGGCGATAATGTCGTAGAACCAGAGATAGCAGGAGAGGCCCCCCCGGGAGAGGCCACCAGAGGAAGCGACTTGGAGGTCAGGGTGACATACTTGGCCGTGGTGGGATCGAAGTACGAGAACTCGCATCCCGGCGACTCTTTCTGAGGTTGCTGGGCGATGAGCGTGAAGTCGAAGGACTTCACCCCCGTGTAGGAGAGCTCGTCGGAGCTGTCAAATTTGTCACTCGGCGGATAGCTCCTCCAACCCTCGGCATGAGTCAGGACAGGTGCGCCCATCCCCTTGAAATTCCCACGCCCTCCGATTTTCACGACAAGATTGGCAGGATCACCCGCGGCGGGATGGGGGTTGCTGACGATCGAGTCGATGTCAAACTGGCCCACCGCGCCGGCGAAGGATTCGGGCCGGCCTTCTTTGGGCAAAGGAAGAACCTCGAGATGCAGGCCGAATGTCTTGACGGTCACCTGCTTCTGCTGGCTGACACCCGCCCGACCTCCCATCAACTGCCGAAAGACGGGGTCATCAAATCCGGGGGGTAGCGCGCCAGCCATCTCGATCTCGCAATCGAGCTTGGCGGGGGCGACATCCAGAGAACCGGGCTTCACCGCGGAGAGCAGGGAATGGAACGTCAGGACATTGTACGTGATCCCGTCACGGTCCTCGCGGGTTTGCTTCGGGTCGGGGAAACGCTCCACAAGAATTCCTTCGCATCCGAAGTCTACCCGTCCACGCACCTGCACGGGATATCGGGCGTCGAAATAATAGCGAATTTCAACGGGCGTCATCTCGCCGGCATAGAGCGTCTTCTTGGGGCAGTTGATCTCGCCGAAGGCAAGCCGTCCCTCGTCAGGGCGCTGCTGAACCGGACGAGCCCGCTGCTGCTGAAATCCAGGCATCGGAATCCCCGGGGGCTGGGTTCCTTGGGCAGACTGGGGAGACCCAGCAGATGGATCGACAGACTGGGCCTTGGCATCATCGACCTTGAAAGAAAGCTCCGGAGTTCGGAACTGGCGTCCATCGGCCGTTATTGAGGCGCCGGGGATAATGAAACTCCCCGTACGAAGGGGCATCACGATGTAGCTGTAAACGACGGATGAGAAGACCTTGAAGTTCACCATCTGAACCTGGGTTGATTGACCCGTGAGACGGATCTGGAGTCCGTCCGCCTGAATCTGCTGGGGCACATCGGCCTGCTGGGCTCCGGAGACCTTGATCTGAAGCTCCGCCATCTCCCCCTGGCTGATCTGTGCACGGGAAAGCACGGAACTCACCGAGACATCCGCCGCGTTGAGACGCGCGGAGAACAAGGCCTCCGTAAGCAGAAGCAGTGTGACTGCAGCGCGGCTGATAAATCGGAAAGGCTTCATGGACGATCTCATGGCAGTGCCGTTGCTTGTGCTCATGCTACCAATCGCGCAGCGGTTGTTCCACCGCTCGATTTTGCTGGTTGCTCAGCTGGTGCGCCTCCTCGTCCTGTACAGAGCGCAGAAGGGCCCGAGCCTGATTCGGGCTCATCTTGCCATCTTTCCCTTCCTCGGCGGCTGAAGCCTCGGCAGCTTGCTTCTCCTGCTCGGTTTTTTTCTGCTCCTGTGGGGAAGATCCATTTGTGCCCTGCTCTTTTCCGGGAGAGGAAGCAGGGGCTGGAGTAGGAGTAGGAGTCGCTTGCGCCCCATGCCCCGCCTGCTTTTCGTTACCCGGTTGTTGGGACTGGCCTGACTGTTGCTGGGAAGAAGGAGTCGGCGTGGGAGTGGGCTGACCCTGGTCTTTCTGCTGATCCTTGCCGCCGTTGGACTGATCATTCTTCTGCTGCTGATCTTTCTGATCCTGACCTTTGCCTTGGTCGTTCTTGGAGTCCTTAGGGTTGTTGGAGTCTTTTGAGTCCTGGGGCTTGTTCTGATCGTTGTTTTTTTGATCCTGATTCTGCTGATCCTTCTTATCGTCTTTACCGTCCCCTGTGGACTGATCGCTCTTCTGATCCTTCTGATCTTTTTTATCGCCCTGACCTCCCCCTTCACCCTGAGACTGGTCGCTCTTTTTCTTATCCTTGTCCTTATCCTGATCCTTCTGGTCTTTATCGTTTTTCTTTTCCTGCTGCTTCGGAGGAGGTTGCTGCCGGTTAAGATCGACGATTAGTTTGCGGACAATATCGCGGTTTTCCTTGGCCCTGGCATCAGAGGAATGATCCTTCAGCACTGTCTCGTAATGCTGCAGGGCGTTATTCCAGTCGGAAAGCTTGGCCTCTTTTCCATCGGCGCTTTCACCGGATCGGACCAGTGAATTCGCGAGATTGTAGGTCGCGGCATCCCGGATCTTAGGAACCGTGGAGGTCATTGCGGCTGAGAAATACTCGGCAGCCTTCTTGAAATCACCCGCCTTGTAGGCGGCGGCTCCGGCATCGAAACGGATTTCCGGGGTGGTTGCCCCTGATTGCAGGCGTTGTTCGAAATCCTTGAGTGCCCCCTGGTAGTTGCCCTGCTGATAGTCACTGATACCCGATGAGGCGGCCTCGACTCTTGTGCTTCCCTGCAGGAAAAGGCCCAGCATCATGAGAACTCCGGCCATCGGTAGCGCTTTGTGCCTGCGACCTTCGCCAAGAATGGACCAGAGGGAGAGCAAGAACAGGGCCGCTCCAACCGGCCAGGCATAGCGCTCGATCGGCTTGTGGGCGCTCAACACGCCAGTCTCCTGCTGGTCCATGGGGACGATCCCTTTCTCGTAGATGATCGAGGCGGCATCCTGACCATAAGGAAGAGAAAAGCCTCCTGTTTCTTTCGCGATCGCGGTGAGCCGTGGCGCATCCAGCTTGGAATTCACAGGACGCCCGTTCTCATCCCGGACAAAATCATTCCGCCCTTCCTCCGTCTTGATCGGGATCAGCGATCCCGCAGCCGAACCAAATCCGATCGTGAAGATCCGGACCCCCGCGGCCTCCGCTTCCTTGGCTGCTTCGACACCGCTCTCATCCAGCTCCTCTCCATCCGTCATCAGCACGAGTGCCCGACTCATCGTCTCCCCCTTGCCGAAGGCTGCGATCGCGAGCCTGATCGCCGAAGCGATATCGGTGCCTCCCTTCGGGATCGTGTTCGTATCGAGATCGTCGATGGAGGTCAGGACAGCCCCCTTGTCTAGGGTTAGGGGGGCCTGAAGGAAGGAGGTTCCCGCAAAGGCGATCAGCCCCACCCGATCACCCCTCAGCAAGTTGAGGAGATCCTGCGAGATCAGCTTGGCACGGCCGAGCCTAGTCGGAGCAGTGTCCGTGGAGAGCATGCTGCGGGAGGTGTCGATAGCGATGATGACGTCGCGACCGCGGGATTTTATCTCCTGATCGATGGATCCGTAGCGCGGCTTTGCTATTCCCGTGATCGCACAGGCGATCGCAAGGAGCAGCGAGGCGATCCGGAGGTTGCGCTTGAAGGGACTCACCTGACCGGCAAGCGACTGCTGCAAGCGAGGCGCCAGGATTCTGGCCAGCAGAGCCTCCCTCTTGCGACCCGCATCAATGAAAACCCAGAGCACGGGAGCCAGCAGTAGGAAAGCCCAGAACCATTCGGGTGATGCGAATGTCAACCTGTCATCGAGCGCCGTCAGAAGAAAAGGATACATGGGAAGAGATGAAAATGCGCGCGTTAGGGCAGGCGGCGCCAGATGGTCTGCGAGAGAACGGCCTCGGCGATCAGAAGGCAGGCGGCGATCAGAAGGAAAAGCGTGAAGTAATCGTGGTAGTCGGAGCTCTTCTCGACCTCGACCTTGGTCTTTTCCATGCGATCGATCTCGTGGAAAGTACGTCCCATCGAATCCGTGTCCGCCGCTCGAAAATATTTCCCCTCCCCGATCCTCGCGATCTGGTCGAGCAGCTTCTCGTCAAAGTCGAAGATCACCTTCCTGTAAACCGACTTGCCCATCATATCCTTGCCGACAGGGACGGGAACAGGCCCGGTGCTTCCCGCTCCGATCGAATAGATCTTGATGCCCAGCGCCTTGGCGGCTTCCGCGGCCGTAAGAGGCTGCACCTTCCCTGCGTTGTTAGCGCCGTCGGTCAGCAGCACGATGATTCTCGTCTTCGCATCGCGGTCTTTGAGCCTGTTCGCTGCGGAGGCGAGAGCCGAACCGATCGCAGTGCCATCCTCTACCAGACCGAGTTGGATGCGGTCGAGATTGGTGATCAGCCAATCGTGATCAAGGGTCAGCGGACTCACGAGATAGGGTCTCCCGGCAAAAGCGATGATACCGATGCGGTCGTTGGGTCTTGCCTCGATGAACTCGCGTGTGACTTTTTTGACCACGTCGAGGCGGTTAACTCTTGAAGATCCGATCGTGTAATCCTCTGCTGTCATCGATCCCGAAACATCCAGAACCAGCATGATGTCGACGCCGCTTGCGGTGATATGTTCGAGTGTGTGGCCGATCTGCGGCCTGGCGAGCGCCACGATGAGACAGGCCATCGCGCCGTAGACCAACGAAGAGATAACGGCTCCGGCTCTGGAGCGGCGTTTTTTCCCAACGGCGATCACAAGCTTAGTGGAGGAAAAGAGGATTCCGGGCGTCCCGCCCAACTTACCGCGTAGCAGTGCCAGTAAAGGAAGGGCCAGCAGTCCCAGCAGCAGCCAGGGATGCGCAAAGGAAAAAAACGTTGCCGAGGCCAGAATCATGGGAGCCATCATGCAGTAGAGGGTGCAGCAGCTTCCGGGTTGTTCTTGTCGATGGGTTGCTCACCGCTGCGGACAAAGGATTCTGCGGCTTCAATCAGGCTCAACCGTTGCTCGAATGTCGCCTCACCCTGGGCAAATTTCAGATAATCGGAGCGGTGCAGAAACTCCGCGAGAGCTTCCTGCTCGGCGGGGACAAAGCTGAGCGCGCCCTGCAACGAGACAAGAAATTCTTCGGTAGTCTGGCGCGGCGCAGCGAGTCCCAGAGCCTCACCCAGGAATCGACGCAGCACATCGGAGACCCCGACGCCGAAGTCATGATCACTCCCCTCCGAGACTTTTCCGCGCAAGCTCGTCAGGGCATCGAGAGCGGCCTCCCGGGGCGTAATCAACTTGGCCTTTCTGCGGCCTAAAAACCACCAGACGGCCCCAGCAATCAGAACGACGGCAATAAATACGGCAAGGATCAACCAGACCGGTCCCGAAAAAAACGGGAGTGGACCCACGATATCATGGATGGGGGCCGGCGTAGGGCCGGCGGCTCCCGGGGCAAAGCTCAGACCGGGAGTGGGAACTGGTGCTTGGGCCGCATTCGTCATGCCGCCATCCTCCTTCCGCGCCTGTCGAAGAAATTACGCAACACTGGAAGGTAATCCTTGTCCGTCCGCAGGGAAACCATGTCGATACCGCGTGATCCGAACATGCTCGTCAGTTCCTTGGTCCGGAGCGCGGAGAGCTCGGCATAATTGCGTGTGATGGCGCTCCTTGAGGTGTTGACCTCGATCTGTTCGCCAGTTTCCGGATCCTCAAGAAGGATGACTCCGACATCGGGCAGCTCCTCTTCGGCTGGATCCACAATTGGAAGAGCCACCATGTCATGGCGCTTGGCGGAGACCGTCAGGGGACGGCTGAAGTCGCCTGTGAAGAAATCGGAAATCACGAAAACCACCGCACGGCGGGTGATAAGCTTGTTCATGTACTCCAGCGCGCCCGCGAGATCGGTGCCGCGTCCCTTGGGTTGGAAATAAAGCATCTCGCGGATGAGCCTGAGAATATGGTGCCGTCCTTTCTTGGGCGGGATAAAAAGCTCCACTCTGTCACTGAAGAGGAGCAATCCGACCTTGTCGTTGTTGTGGATCGCACTGAAGGCCAGGATCGCCGCCACCTCGGCAGCAAGCTCCCGCTTGCTTTCCTGGACGCTTCCGAAGTTCCCCGAAGCGCTGACATCGAGAATGATCATCACCGTCATCTCACGCTCCTCGGTGAACTTCTTGATATAGGGCTCCCCGGTGCGGGCGGTCACATTCCAGTCAATGGCACGGATCTCGTCGCCGGGCGAGTAGGGGCGAACCTCCTCGAAGTTCATCCCACGTCCCTTGAAGACACTCTGGTACTGACCTGCGAATGAAGACTCCACGAGTCGGCGCGTGCGCAACTCAAGTCGCCGGATCTTACGTAGGATTTCCCGTGTGTCGTTCATCGGTGGGACGAAAGGTAAAAAAAGACTCTTGGGCTGTTAGGCTATTAGGCTGTTCGTTTTCAAATAAGACTCCGTGGCTCTTCCTGCCAATGGGCCAAAAAGCCAATAGCCTTGTTGCTTTGTTACTTTGACCTAGGGAACGGGCATTCCCTCGAAGACGCGATTCACGATCTCCTCTGAGGAAATGGACTCGGCCTCTGCCTCGTAGCTCACGGCGACGCGGTGGCGCAGCACCTCGATACCGATGGACTTGACGTCATGTGGGGTCACATAGCCGCGGCCGTTCAGGAACGCATGAGCCTTCGCCGCGAGGGTAAGATAGATCGTGGCGCGCGGGGAGGCGCCGTAGCGGATCAGACCGTCGAGCTTCAGGTTGTAATTGGTCGGTTCGCGCGTCGCCCAGACAAGGTCGACAATGTAATCCTTGACCCTGTCATCGACAAAGATCGCGTTGACCACATTGCGCGCCTCGAGGATCTGCTCGCGGGTAACAAGCGCGTCGACATGAGTCTTGGGCGAAGAGGTTGCCATCGCGTCGAGGATGGCGCGCTCCTCACTGCGGGTCGGATAACCGACCACGACCTTCAGCATGAAGCGGTCCAGCTGGGCCTCGGGAAGGGGGTAGGTTCCCTCCTGCTCCAGCGGATTCTGCGTAGCAAGGACAAGGAAGGGGTCAGGGAGCTTGAAGGTCTCGTCGCCGATAGTGACCTGACGCTCTTGCATCGCCTCGAGCAGCGCGCTCTGGACCTTAGCCGGGGCGCGGTTGATCTCGTCGGCCAGGATGAAGTTGGCGAAGATAGGACCCTTTCGTGTGGTGAAGACTCCCTCGCGGGGGTTGTAGATCAACGTGCCGACCAGATCTGCAGGCAGTAGATCCGGAGTGAACTGGATGCGAGAGAAATCCCCGTGAATGCAGGAAGAGAGCGTCCGGACAGTCAGGGTCTTGGCAAGGCCCGGAACTCCCTCGAGCAGGACGTGACCGTTCCCCAGAAGTCCAATAATCAGGCTGCGGACCAGCCCCTGCTGGCCGATGATGACGCGGCTCATCTCCTGGGTGAGGGGTTTGACCCAGGCACTGGCTTCCTGGACGCGGCGATCGAGTTCTTGGACGGATGGATTCATAAATCGGGGTTAATGAGACTAATTCTTCTGCTGGTTGGTTCTTACTTTAAGCGGGTTTCTAAGCTGATTCCTTTTAGCTACAACATTTTTCAGACAAGTAGGAATCAAATGCGTTCAAAGGTTTTTTCATAAGAGCCTGTCTGAGTATGCTCCAGACTTCATCAGCTCGCGCAATTCGATCGCCCTCTCGGCGACTGTGGATGCTTCTTCTTGAGCAGAGAACAAGGTGAAGTGACCCATCTTACGGCCAGCCTTTGGCTCCCGCTTCCCATAGAGATGCAGGAAGAGTACCGGTTCGCGCAACAGGAGCTCCCAGTCTGGTTCGCCTGACTGCCAAAGATCGCCCAGAAGATTCACCATCACTCCCGCGGAGCGGAGTTCGACCGGTCCGAGCGGCAGACCGCAGACCGCCCTGACATGCTGGGCGAACTGGCTGGTGAGTGTGGTCTCGAGCGTGTGGTGTCCGGAGTTGTGGGGACGCGGAGCAAGCTCATTCACAATAAGGTCGCCGTTCTCCATCACAAAAAACTCGGCAGTGATTAGGCCGATGACGCCGAGCTTCACAGCGATCGCCGAGGTGATCTCCTGGGCTTTTACGAGCACGCCGGGATCCAATGGCGCAGGAACAGTCGTTACATCGAGGATGCCATTCCGGTGGACATTCGCCTGGACAGGGAAACAGAGCGTTTCCCCTCCGAAAGTTCGAGCGCAGATCACAGAAGCCTCGGAAGCAAAAGCGATTCGTTGTTCCAGCACAGCCCGAGGTGCGGCCAGTTGCTTCCAGGCACTTGCGGCATCATCACCCGGTTTGAGCGAAATCTGTCCCTTGCCATCGTAACCGAGGGCCGCGGTCTTCAGAATGCAGGGGGAGTTCATTTCTGACAGCGCTGAGGCAAGCTCCTCCGCAGAGTTGATGACCCGAAAGGGAGCCACGGGAAACCCGTTGTTCTGCAAGAACTCCTTCTCCAGCACGCGGTCCTGGCAGGTCCGCACGACCGAGGCGGAGGGCCTTACCGGAACGCGCGTCTCCAGAAACTCCAGCGCGCCGATCGGGATATTCTCGAACTCCACGGTCACGACATCGACCGCCTCGGCAAAGCGGGCCAGTGCATCGAGATCGTCGAAAGCTGCGGTGATGGAGAGATCCGCACAAGAGCAGGCCGGACCATCGGCAACTTCATCCAAGACCGCCACGCGGTAGCCGAGACTCTTAGCCGCCATGGCTGACATCCGGCCCAGCTGGCCGCTGCCCAGGATGCCGATTGTCGTTCCGGGAAGGAAGATCGCCGCGCTAACGGGGGATTTGCCTTCCGAAGCCGCAGGGGCCCCGTTAGTGTTGTCTCCTTCGATTTTGATCATGGATCGTCTTCTGTATCTGCTCGCCTTATCGGTTGTCACCCTTATCCGATTGCTCCCCATCACGGTCTGTTTCGTCCTGGGACAGGCAATCGGACTTCTGGTGTGTATGATTCTGCCCAGCTACCGCCGTCTCTCCAAACAGAATCTCCAGATCGCCTTCGGCCCCTCGCTGACCAATCGTGAAGCCTCCCGGATTACCCTGACTCATTTTCTCAATCTCGGGGCCAATATCGTCTGTTCGGTCAAGATTCCGGCCATGAGCATGAAGCAGCTTCGCTCCCGACTCAGCATGGAGAAGGAAGAGAACTGGATCGACTGGGTCATCGGGAAAAAGGCCGGTCAGCAAGGCACCGTGATCGCTCTCAGCCACTCGGGCAACTGGGAGATCAGCGCCCAGATCGGGGAATCCATCAAACCCCGCCCGGCGGGCTGTATCTATCAGGCGCTCCGTAACCCCCTCATGGATGATCTGGTCAACGGGGATCGCCGCAGCCGCGGGGTTGTCACCTTCGATCGCAAGAAGGAGATGCAGGCTGCCGTGACCATGCTCAAAGAGGGAGGCGCTGTCGGCGTCCTGACCGATCAGCATGCAGGGAATGCCGGGATCTGGATGCCCCTCTTCGGCAAACTCGCCTCCACCTCCCCTCTGGCGGCAAGCCTAGCCCAGCGCACCGACTCACTGCTTGTTCAGGCAACGGTCCGAACAGTGGGCTTGGCACGATGGGTCCTCCATACCAGCGATCCGATCCCGACCGAGGGGCTAACCGTCGAGGAGGTTACGATGAAACTCAATACACTGCTCGAGCAGGAGATCCGGCGTTCTCCCGCCGACTGGTTCTGGGTTCACAATCGCTGGAAAACCCCCCACCCAAACTTCCTGCTCCGCGGAGTGAAGCGCGGAATCTATCTGCCTCCTGAGATCAAGCCCTCCGATCTCCAGCCCTTCAAGATTCTACTCCGCTCACCGAACTGGCTCGGCGACGCCTGCATGGCTGTTCCTGCGATTCGCGCAATCAAAGAGGGACGCCCCGACCTCCGACTCACGATCCTCTCACCTGAGAAACTCATGCCGCTCTGGAAGGAGATTCCCGAAGTCGATGCGATCCTTTCCATCCCGCCGAAAGCCTCCCCATGGGAGGTTGCCAAGCTGATCAAGTCAGCCGACTCCTTCGATGTGGCGATCCTGCTGCCGAATTCCCTACGCAGCGCCCTAGAGGTCTGGCTGGCCGGCATACCGCGCCGGGTCGGCAGGGAGATCCACCGGGGCAAGCGTCTGCTGAACCAGACCTTCCCTCCCAACCGGCAGCTTCACCCGACACTTCATCAGACCAGTGAGTTGCTAGCCAGCGTACGCCACCTCGGAGGCCCGGAACCGACAGCACGCCCCCCCCGTCACGCTCCCCAGGGCCCGATCCGCATCGCACTCTGTTCCGGCGCAGAATACGGACCTGCCAAGCGCTGGCCGATCGAGCGCTACCGATCAGTCATGGAGGAGATATCGAAGGATCATGACCTCACCTGGGTTATCGTCGGCACGGCCAAGGAAGCGGATCTCGGAGAGGTTCTCTCACGCAATTTTCCCGGAAAGGTGGAGAACCTCTGCGGCAGAACCACGCTCCCGGAACTCATCGACGAGCTCAAGGGCTGCACCCTAATCCTGACCAATGATACCGGCACCATGCATCTCGCGGACCTTCTAGGTCTGCCGGTCGTCGCGATCTTCGGCTCGACCGAACCTGCCCTCACCGGCCCGGGCCATCTCGGCAGCATCACCAAACCGCCTCACCGGATAATCAGACGCAAGGTCGAATGCAGCCCCTGTTATCTCAGAGAATGCCCGATCGACTTCCGCTGCATGAAAGAGATCACCGTCCAGATGGTGACTTCTGCAGTGCTCGAATCGCTGCGGGAGGTTGAAGCTTTTTAGGGGGTTAGACTGAAGACTGTTAGGCTATAAGGTTCCAAATCCATTCCACATCTTTTCCAAATTAGAATCCCAATTACCCATCACCCATTCCCGATTACCTAATCCAATGCTCACCATTAAAAAACTCAAAAAAACCATCGGTGGCCGCACTCTCTTCGAGGAGGCCGACATGCAGGTCAACTATGGCGAGCGCGTCGCACTGGTCGGCCCGAATGGAGCCGGAAAATCGACCCTCTTTTCACTTCTCCTGAAAAAGGATGAGGCGGATTCAGGCACGATCGAGCGGGACGAGTGGACCATGATCGGCCATCTCGCCCAAGAAGGTGAGGCCACTGGCGATGAGACCGTCCTCGATGTCGCCACAGGTCGGGCCGGAGAGATTCCGGCTCTGGAAAAACGCCTCAAGGAACTCGAGGAGGCCGGCACTGTCGATACCCCGGAGTACAGCGAGGCCTCTTCCAAGCACGCGGCCCTCAGCGACCCCAAGGTCGAGGCCAAAGCCAAGAAGATCCTCGGGGGTCTGGGCTACCAGCAGGAGGACTTCGAGCGGAAGGCCAAGGAACTGAGCGGCGGCTGGGTCATGCGCGCCCATCTGGCCCGCCTTCTCGTCATGGAGCCCGACCTACTTTTGTTGGATGAGCCGACCAACCATCTCGACCTTGTCTCACTGCTCTGGCTCCAGAATTATCTGAAGACCTATCCAGGCGCCGTGCTTCTGATCTCCCACGACAGGCAATTCATGGATGAGATCATCCAGACAGTTTATGAGATCGCTGAGTGCCGCCTGCACTCCTACTCGGGGAACTATAGTGCCTTCCTGGAGGAGCGTGATTCCCGCTACGAGCGGCATAATGCAGCCTACAAGAACCAGCAGAAGGAGATCACCGACCTACGCGAGTTCTATGATCGCTTCCGACAGGTCGCCTCCAAGGCCTCTCAGGCCATGAGCAAGCTGAAGCAGATCGAGCGACTGGAGCTGATCGAGAAGCCGCTTCCTCCCCGCAAGCCATTCCGCTTCCAGATCCCACAGCCTCCGCGAGGCGGCCAACGAGCCGTCATCCTTGAGGAGATCCATATGGCCTATCCCACCTCTCAAGGTGAGCGGAAGGTCTACTCGGGCCTCGACCTCACCATCGAGCGAATGGAGCGCACCGTCCTTGTTGGACCCAATGGCGCCGGCAAGTCGACCCTGCTCAAGATCTTGGCCGGTGCACTCGAGTTCCAGAAAGGAAAGCGGATCGAGGGACCAAATGCGAAGATCGGCTACTTCAGCCAGCACAGAGCCGCCACCCTTGATCCGAACAAGTCGATCCTGGAAGAGGTCAGGGCCTCGAACGGGGAACTCTCAGAGAATGACGCCCGCGGTATCCTCGGCTCCTTCCTCTTTCGCAAGGATGACATCTACAAGAAGACCCCCGTCCTGAGCGGCGGCGAGAAGACACGCCTGAATCTCGTCAAGTTCCTAGTCGACCCCCCGAATCTCCTGCTGATGGACGAGCCGACTACCCATCTCGACATCCACACCGTCGAGTCGCTCATCATGGCGCTGAGCGCCTACGAGGGAACGCTTGTCTTTATCAGTCACGACGTCCACTTCATCCGGAAGCTGGCCACCAAGGTCCTCCATGTGAATGACGGCAAAGTCACCTCCTATCTCGGAACCTACGACGACTTCTTGGAAAAGGTCGGAGCGCTGGGGAATGAGCGCGAAGCGCTTACCGCTTAGCGGCCCTTTGGGCGGCAGGGGTTTAGTGGTTTAGACTGAAGGCTGTTAGGTCTGACGCTGAATCTCGCGCAGAGACGCAGAGACGCAGAGGAGTTTTTGAATCAGCAGCCCAGGAAAAGAGACGGGGGTAATATCTAGCCGACTGGCTCTGTTTCCCCTATTCCGATAGGTCTGTAGTAGTGGGAGCGCGAGCCGTACTTGTGGTGGCTTTTGCCGGGATGGAAGGGATGGGATTGTGCCAGGTGTTGCTTCCAACTGGCCGCATATTGCTCGGCCAGGGGTGGGTCATTTGATATGACCAGTAGGTTCTCTGCGTTGTAGTCTTCGGCGCTTTTGGTGAAGTTGAAGGAACCGGTGATCACTTTGCTCCCGTCGATCACCATCACCTTGTCATGGGCGATCCGGTAGGCTGAATCGATATAGGTCGGGATACCGCTCTCGGCATCAGCTTCCGTTCCCCGTGCCTGCTCCTGGCTCTTATCCAGGATCACCTCCACATCGACTCCCCGCTTCCCACAATCAGAGCCACAGCAATCGGCTCAGACGTGAAAGAATAAGCCTCCACTAGCACCTGCTTCTTCGCACTATTCACAGCTCTCACCACCGCCTCCGTTCATCCCCCATGGGGACTGAAATAGACTTTGATATCAGGAGTGTTGGTCTGGGCTTGGAGAATGGTAATTGAAAATAATGCGATAATAGCAAAGGCAGCGCGCCCGTGGCTCATTGGGATTTTTTTCTTTTATCTTCGAGCTCCATAAGCCTTTTTTTTAAAAAAGCCTCCGTCGTCACTCTCAACTCATTACCATCCGTCAGTAGCGCGTAAAACGTGTGGTCGAAGGTCTTGAAATGGATCTCTTTTGGAATGTCGCTCTCATCCACGAGCCAAGCCCGTCCTCCTGAGTTCACGCCCAAGGTTGCGGAGACCCAGTGATCAGTAAATTTACGCTTCTTTTCAGAAATATAGGTGATGCTTTTACAGACTCCGTGGTCAAAGCGGGCGCGTATGATCAAATCACCGTCCCGATAGATCCTAACGTCCTTGTCCAAAGTTGGATGGCCCAGCTTTTTGGACATGGCAGCCTCCGTCTCGCCGATCCAGACCAGTGAACAAGGGTTCATTTTTGCCGCAGGTGGTTTTTTGAGTAACTCCCTCTTGCCATTTCCTGAGTTAAAATTGGGGTCGTAGTCCCATTTATAAACGAGCAGGGTTTTTCTATCCCTCATGTCAGCCAGAAGGTCACTATGGGGTGTCCTGTAGTAAATACGATTTGGCCTAGTGAATGATGGGACGATCCACGCCCGATTTCCCGAGTTGTTAGCTAGAAGTCGTGATACCCAGCAGTCATTGAGTCTCTTGTAATTGTCAGCCTCATAAAGAACCGCATCAGCTACACCCGCCTTGTAGTGCGCAAAAACCGTCTGACATCCATCGAAGTAGAGTTTGGCCAGGTCGCTCTTATTTTTGTTTATTTTGTATTCTGGCCCGTAATTCCGGACGATGAATGATTCAGTATCACCAATTTTGGCAATCGTGTGGTCTGGTGCGAAGATGCATTCCGGAAGGCTATCCACGTGGATAGTTTTACCGGGCTGATGGAGTGCCTTCTGGAAGAAAGAGTCTGTATCAACCATCAACTGATTCCCTTTGCTGACAAAGGCATGGAACTTTCCATCCTGTGAGCGATAAACTTTACGGCTCGAGGCGGAGCTTTCTTCAAGAACCCAAGATGTACCCCGTGAGTTCAGCTTTAGAACAGAGGAAAGCCATGGTTTGGAGATCTTCCTGTCAAAGGTGAAGTAGAAGAGAGAGTCGGCTTTTCCTGCCTTAAAATGCGCCTGCACCTCGTTGCCATTGTCGTGAAATAGGTCAAACCCGTTCATGTAGTGGGCGGTCGGAGCTCCTAGTTCTTTGATGATTTGAGACTTGCTCTCCCCCAGTGCTGCCAAGTGAGGGGCGGTGGGTTTAGGGCATACAGTGGTGCATCCATTTAATAGGAGAGGCGATATTAAAATGAATGGCAAAGGGACTAGGTATAATGCGAAATGTTTCATGTTCAGTAGTTTTCAGAATGATTTAGATGCTCATGCCAGTTTTGAGAGTACTTGGCGGCAAGTTCAGGAGCGTGGAGTATCAGAAGTACATTCTCAGCATTCCCGGTCTCGGCTGCTTTCGTGAAATTGAAGCTTCCTGTTATTACTTCTTGATCGTCGATCACCATCACTTTGTTGTGGGCGATCTTATGGGTGGCGTCGATAAAGGTGGTAACTCCTCCATTAGTAAGAAATGTCGCACCGGAGTAGCGCTCAGTCCGCTGACTTCTGTCGAGGATGACCCTAACATCGACCCCACGCTTCTTCGCATCTACCAAAGCTTTTGCGATTGGTGTGGAGGTGAAACTGTAGGCCTGAACTAGAATAGTCTTTTTTGCTCCGTTGAGTGTTTCTACTACGGCTTGGGTGCAACCACCATTTGGGCTAAAATAAGCCTTGAGATCCTGTTGACCTTGTTGCCCTTGCAAGGTCAATGGAACTGTCAGAATTAGTATTAGAACAGCCCGTTTCAAGGTCTTTTATGGCGAATGTCTTCCCGAAGTCGCTTTACAGCGGGATGTTCTTGTTCAGTTGGGTCGATCTTTTTCAATTCCCCCTCGGCTTCAACGAACATCGAAAGTTCAATATAACCAATTGCAGCACGGCAATGACGCATAAGACTCTCAGAACCTGTAGTATAGTTACTCAGTGTTGGAATGGATGGATGCTTCAGTCCCTCTGATGAGGGCAGCTTCTTTGCTATCTGCCGTAGTACTGAAGAAACCGGAAAACTAACCATCAACAAGGCCCTATCAAGATCTGCATCATGTTTTTCAAGTAGTGCAATCAGAAGATGAAAAGGCCTGATGGTCGGCTCTTCTGATGAAAGATGGCCTTCTGCATTTGAAAAAATGCTTTTGGAGAGCTTACTTCTATGAATTATTCCGTTTTTATAAACTACATTGTGAGCTTGATTAAATGATTCACGTCTCAATCGTCGTCTGATTTTGGCGGGAACAAGTCCAGAGTTAATAAAGATCTGTTCTATCTCAGTTACCTCATCCTTAATCTCGAGCAACTCAATAGGCTTTGGACTGTGAATGATCTTTTCAAGCACTACATCAACAATCTTTAGGAGGCCAAGCATTAAGTCTAATGGATCAATCTCTTGATGATTAAGATTTTGAGCCTCAATCGCAGCAATCTTCCAAACTAGATTTATTCCATCAGAATATTTGCTCATATTCCTACGCAGAATCAGACTTAATGAATTTCTTCCTGGGCTTCATCTTTTCAACAGAAGGAGATGGGACGGGAGATGCAGTGACGCCGGGACAAGGTATGTTGACAGGAACGATCGATTGAGAAGGCACCGGGGCTGTGGTCGTAGTTTCGGATGTAACCTGGGTGGCTGGTCTTTTTAAGTCTCTGAAGACCTTCGAGGCCTTAGGATATAAAAAGGAAGCTATAAGAACCAACAATGTTAGTAAGAGAACGGATAATACCACCCGATAAATCAGTCTATTCCTTGATTCAATTGCATGTTTCCACGTCCCAAGTTCGTCGATCTCTTCTTGATAAGATCTATTTCCTAGCTTTGAAGCCGCAGTCCATAGTTGACTAGCAATTTCATAATCGCCTAACTGAACCTTTATTCGTGCCAGTAAATCAAGTTCTTGATGAGACTTTGGAAGGAAGCCACGAGGCATCAAAACCCCTTCTGCGCTTGCAAAAGCACCTAAGAGGGCAAGCTCAGAGGCTCTCGCCAGTCGATTCTGGAGTGCAAACTTGGAAAGTAGATTTGTCAATTGAAGATAACTCTTTTGTTGCTTTTATCGCGCCAGATTTGCTCCAAAACCCCTTTGTGCATTATTGACAACATCATCAGGCGTTAGTGTCCATAGTTGTTGAACAATCTGTCTAAGTCCTTCCGTGTTATTCTGGGATATGTAGTTACGTCCCATGTCCAAAAGACGTAAAGCCTTCGCTTGATCCGTCATTTTTGTTTTTTCCGATTCAAGGTACCTAAATTGATTTACCCAGAAAGAAGGTTGAGCAAATAAAATGCCGAAATATAAAGATTCAACGTCTTTTTGTCTCTTCTCAATACTATCAGCATCCTTACGCTTGATTGAGTCATCAACCTGAGATGAAAGGTCAGATGCTTTCTGCTTCTGTGAGGAAGTCCCGTGATCCGCTGCAACTGACTTAAGGTCTTTGAGCCAATCCTGAATCTTTGCTACAATTGAAGGCCAATGGACAAGAGTCTCAATAGCATCAACTTGAATTTTAAACTCAAGCATTCTCGATTGTCCTTTATTAGCAGCAACTGCATCGCCTTCAGAAGCTGCTATCGATGATCGTATTTCCTGGAGTAGGGCGGACGATCTTAGCTCATCAATCTTTGAGATGATGTCACTTTGGTCGGCCGCTTTAGCTTCCGCTTCAAGTTTTTGTAACCTTTCAATCTCGAAGCTTAAATCTGTTTCTAGATCTTTTTTTGTGATTGACCCCTTTCGTAGATCAAGATGGAAGTCGTATTCTTCATCAAAGATAGGAATGTAAATATTGATTGTGATAACTCGCGATTCATCAATCCTTAAAGTGATTTCAACATCAGATCCCGCTGGAAGGTCCCTTTTAATCTGTTTTGATGTGATCTCATAGATACCAATCAACAGATTTCTGTCTGCCTTTTCATTTTCACCTTCGACAATTGGAATCACAATCCCTGAACCTTCCTCCCCAACCTTAATAGTACTTATTGTCTTGAACGGTCTGTCTCCCTTCTTTTTTAAGGGAAGACCATCGCCCTTCTTGAAGAACACTTCCTTCTCGTTGCCACTAAGAGCAATTCCAAGTGAATGGATCAAAGGTTGTTCTTCGATTGCTGCGCCTACAGTATATACGAGATTGTCTGGAGAAACCTTTTTAAGGGTACCGACGGAATCAAACAATTCGATGTTAAATAGGTTTCTTTCCCCTTTTTCTGCGTGAAGGTTTAGGATGAATGACCCATCAGATTTAAGGGGGATTTTCCCACTCTTCCATTGACTCTTTTGATTCGTAACCTCGATTGAAAATCCGTCCATTGAGGAGTTTGCTGAGGACGATACCCTTCCACCAACCATGGGATCCGTTTCAATACCGACAGCTTTGTATTTCAGGTCTACGTGATACTCATCGGCAGCCATATTTGCAGATTTCTTGACCTCAATCTTTTGAGTCCCTGCGAATACGGCAGCTCCTTTAGCAACAACTGTAAGCGGGTCCATCGAATGATCAATCGCTATGGGCAAAGCGTTCTTGATAATCTCTCTGAAGTAGGGGGCTTTTGTGGGTCCTCCCACCAGTACTAGTTTAGTGATTCTATCCTCCGGGATATTTGATTTTTTGAGTGTGTCCTTACATATATCAATCGACCTACGTACGATTGGTTCAGCAATGCTGATTACTTCTGATTGAGTTAGTTGAATGTCCTCACAGTCAACCAGATTACCATCCTCATCTTCAAAGGAACATCCAAGCAAGGAGGTCGACGATTTTGTTGAGAGTTCGATCTTGGCAGCTTCAACGGCATGTTTGAGTTTTCGAAGTTGCCATCCCCACTTCTCATTTCCTCTTTGAAAACCGGGCAGATTGTAACCTCCCTGAAGCTTCGGAATGATAATTTTTTGTACAATATCCCAATCAATATCTGACCCACCGAGCCAGTTATCTCCACCATGGTTAACAACATTTATAAGCCCTTCTTCTGCTTTAATAATGGCTGCATCAAATGTTCCTCCACCGAAATCATAAACGAGCCAGTATTCACGTTCTGATTCTACTTGGAAGCCGTAAGCAAGCGCAGCCGCTACGGGCTCTTGTACCAGGGGACTAAGTGTAAATCCGGCAAGTTGTGCAGCTTTTCTAGTTGCATCACATTGGTGCAAACCAAAGGCTGCAGGTACTGTTATCACTGCGGAGTTAATCTCTTCTCCTCTTACTCTAATTACGTCTGAGCGGAGTCCTTTCAAGATTTCTGACGAGAGCTCCTCAGGAGACTTTGAAACACCGCTTTGCTTGAATTTGTAGGAATGATCGGTACCCATTTGCCGCTTGAACTCGGCGTATGCATCGTCGGGCTTATCGATTGTACCGTTTTTTGCTCTTGAGCCAGTGTAGACTTGGCCGTTTTTCCCAAACATAACCGCCGAGGAAGTTACATCTCCATCATCGTTATTTTTAATAATAGTTGTTGAAACACCTGTTAGCTCTGCAATAGCGCTATTAGTAGTTCCAAGATCGATTCCGAAATCAATAGTAGTTCTTGTCATATTATTCAGCTTTTGGGGTTTCAGGTGTTGCAATAACAATTTCTCCACGCTGAATGGTTTTATTTTGGAAATATATCGTTGGCATTAATGTTTCGATGACTGTTTCATGAGTGAGGCCGGGCTGCGGTTTGGTAGCTACGACATTCTCCGGAAGTCCATAATTGAATTGCTCACCTAAACGATCTTTTATCTCAAATCCCATGGATTTCAGTTTATCAATGATCTGTTCTGTATACTTGGAGAGTTTTTTTAATTCTTCTACAGATATGGATTCTTTTGCATCCATTGTATGTTTATCAATTATTCGATCCTGTATACGCCAAACATAAGTAATTATAGCCATTAAAGCTTCAAGAGGTTTTCCTGTAATGAAAAACTCTTTTCCAGCATTGTCATTACTATCTTGTTCATGCTTCTGTGAGCTCACAAGTACTTGTTCTATAATATCCTGCAATTGCTCTACTGCAGGATATTCGTGCTTAACTAGGACTATTTTTTTTGGTATTTTCATTTTTAACTAGGTTTTAATCCAAACTTCCATCCAGTTCTTTGAAGTTCCTGAATTCTTGAATAGGTAGACTTCGCTTTTCTAGGACTTGCGAAATCAAGAATCTGATTGAGCACTCCCCAGATAACTAGACCGCCAATAGCCCAGATAGCAATAGCTCCAGGAATAATTGCGGTAGCGATTCCGAATGCAATAAAGCCAATAATGAATGCAATCCATGATTCTTTGTTTTTGGCCTTCAAGCATTGAAGGCATCTAGGAACCTTGACAGAAAAATGCCTGTATTGTTGAGCTCTACCAAAAAGGTTGCGTGAAGTTACCTCATGCATGTCAACAGACATAGCGTGAGCTTCTAGGGAGGGATTCTTACCACAGAAGTGGCAGGTAGATTCTTTCACTGCTTCCTCTACAGTCTTAATATCCGCAGCTATGAGTTCTTTAAGCTTTTGATCACGAGCAAGTAGCGTTGCGAGTTTTATCGCATCTGATGCCAATGTGTAGTTCTTGTCTTTGTTATATGCATCGACAGAAATTGAGCGAAGGGACCTTGCTGCTTCATCGGATAGATCTTTGATTGATTCAGCATTTGATCCTTCTCTTTCAACAAAATCACAGAACATGGGCATAAACTCTTGTTTAAATTCTTTAAGCCTTGCTGCAATTTGCCCTTCGTCTTTATCGATCTTATCGAGGATTTTATAAGCCGAAGATAATCTCTCTTTGTTAAGACCGCTATTCCCACTTTCAATATTGATCGTTATTCGATCTTTAACCTCATCAGAAGTCGCAAGCGGCTGTAATTCTTTAAGAATTCTTACAAACTCAGAATTATTCTCGGTTTTTCTTACAAATAAGACTAATCCATTTATGCATGTCATCAAGACAGGATCGAACAGGTCTCCTATCTGACTTCTTTCATCTGAATAGAATAGTGAGAAAATCTCATTCTCATTTTTCAGTGTGGCGAGTGCTTGAGTAACAATCTTTGCTCCCGATGATGGATCAGCTTTGATACTTTCCGGCATTGCTGCAACAGATTGTTTAACTCTATTTTTGTGCGTAAGAAGTGCTTTGGTATAGACCAACTCTCTTTGTTCTGATTTCGGACAACACAACTTTAACCAGGAGACATGTTCCAATGCGATTCTTCTCTTCCCTTTTGAATTGAAGCGTAGGGCAAAGTCGGCATGAATAGATGCCAATGCAATTTGGAATGTTTCTCTGATTCTTCTTACAAATCCAGAAGTGAGCATTGGCTCATTTAGAGCTTCGACTCTATCTTTGAAGGCGGTCCAAAACTGGTCGTTTTGCCTGAGAAGCTGCAATCGCTCGTGCGCCTCTTTCCAGTAGTTCAGAATTTTTTCTGTCCTCTCTGGAGAGACATCTTCCACAAGCTGATAATTACTCCAGTCCATTGCAGTCAGGTGGAACATTACTGCTAGGTTGTGAGTGGCTATTCCTCTATTTAAACCAGAGACATCGTTATTCCATTGAGTGTAAGCGTCGTCAGTCTTACCTTTTAAGAAGGCCATATAGGCTGGATCTTGATGGCTTTCGTCCATGGGCCAGAACCAGAATAACTCGTCAATAACTCTAGCCTCGGGCATTTTCAGCCTATTCATGGCTGTTTTAATTGCATCTGCAGACGGTTGATTTGCTAAAGCAAAAGGGGTTGTTGTAGTTTCATCTTTAACCCCTAACTCATCTAACATTTTCTGCTTTTCGGCAGCACGTTTGATCTCTTTCTCAGTTGCGTAAACGGGAAGCCCGGTTATACGAAATACGTTTCCATTGTATAAATCAGGAGTACAGGCTTCTAAGAGAGGTTGTGATAAAGTGCGTTCCATGGGTCTTCAGTTACATGCTGATTCCGCAACGCCAAAGTTTAACAAGATTGTTATACTTGGACCTGAGACCAGGTGCTTTATTGAATGCCTCCTCCATCGCGTCTGCTGCTTCAGCGAGTCTTCCTTCCTTTTTGTATCTCAATGCTAGCTTTACAATCTCATTGCCTTTCTCTTGATCTGGGGAGCTAAGTCCTGAGCCAAGTGCAGTCTTAGAGTAACCGTCCTTCGCTTTTACATTGTGCCCCGCCGGATTTAAATGACCTGGCTTCCATTTTTCCAGAGCTTCAAGTATTTCCGATGCACTCTGGTATCTGTTAGCTGGATTAAATGAGAGGGCTTTTCTAATAATTTTGTCCAATTCATCATTAGCGTCTGGATTGATCAGCGATGGAGGCTTAAATGTGTCTTGTATCTCTTCAGCGCCTCCCCAGCCAAACTCCGTTGGCATCTTGAATGGAAGACGATCGGTCAGGAGTAAATATAGTGTTGTACCTATTGCCCAAATATCCGCGGAGCAAGAATCCCCTTTTGACGCTGTAAAAGCTTCAGGTGGTTTGAATGCAGGTGTTCCCGCTGCTGTAGCAAGAAACGTGAGAGGGTTTACAGATTTGGCTAAGCCGAAATCGCTGATGCGTGCTCTAAGACCATCTGTTTCATACCCTACCAATATGTTCTGAGGTTTGATATCCCGATGAATAATGGGTGGAGTCTGCCTATGGGCTATTGCTAGGCCACGACATACCTGTTTAATGAGGTCTATCGTGATATCAAGAGGAATTAGGCGAGTCCCATAGGAGTGCCAGAATTTTTCAAGGCTTCCACCTGATACATTCTCCATCGTGAAATACCCCTGGAGCCCTTTTTGCGATTCAAACACATTGGCATCAAATACTCGGACAATATTTGGATGACCAATACGCGAAAGCATTATTGCTTCACCAAGCATTTGCTCAATCTCCTCAACCGTCATTCCTGCCCTTTTAAAGACCTTCATGGCCTGCCTCCCCAAAAACCTGTGCTTTACTCTGTAGACCTCAGCAAATGCACCTTCTCCTAGAAATCTTTCGACTTCGTAGGTTTCTTTTATTGTTTCTCCATCAGATAAGAGTCTCATATTCTCAATTTCTAGCTGGAGTTCCAATTCTATGAAGTTCAGCGTTGAACTGATCAACGGCTGCATTCATATCATCAATTGCAGAATTATATCGCAACCGTAGATCGTTATATCTGTCTATTTTGTAATTAAACTGATCAACAGAGTTCTGGCTACTATGGTCAATGTAAGGTCGTTCTGCCTTTATTTGAGCATTAATGGCATCCATAGATTGTTTGCATGATGCCACCACCCCTTTCTTTTCTCTAACAACCTGATCCAATTTGTTTAGTGTGTAAGCCTGCGATTGCCGGTATGTATATGTAGTTCCACGGGTATCATTAAATGAACTCTGGGAAAGACTCGAGTTATAGGAGGAAGGTTGCGTATATGTAGGTCTGGGCGTGCTTTGGAAAACTGGAGTAAATGGTGCAATGTTGGCCGTACTTGAAGTACTAGGAGTCGGTGAGGGAAAAATCGGGAAGGCTCCTTCAGAATATTTTGAAATCTCAGGAGAGGATAACTCAACTGCGTCGGAATCGAGCCAATCTTTAAATCCTGAATACCCACCGGGAAGATAACCAAAATACTTCTTAATTATATTGCCATCAGGCTTGATTAAAACAAATGATGGAAAACCATATATCTGATAGACTTTTTTCAATGAAATAATGTCGCTACTTGGATATTTTCCATACGGAAAGTCAACTTGTAGGAGAACTAGATTATTAGCAGCATAATCTTGGAATGAGCTTGTGTTCAGAAGTTCGTTTTTTTGTTTCTGGGACCAAGAGCTCCAGTCGCTTCCTGAAAAATATATTAGAATATTTTTGTGGCTTTGCTCAGCTTTCTGAACCGCAATTTTATAACTTTCGTTCCATCCTTCAAATGTAGCACTTGTCGTTTCGCTTTGATTAATTGGGGATAGAGTCGAGCTTTGAACGGGGATAATCGGAGTAGATACGGGTTTTGGCGTGGATGCTACGATTGGAGGTGGGGTCGAGTAATTGGCAACTGAAGCGCTAGTATTCTTATTGCTGGTAGTTTCAGTTGTTGAATTTGCAGCCGCTATTAGAATGACTAGGCCTAAACCTGCCGCTCCAACTATTCCCAGTACAATGTTCTTATTTTTATTACTAGAAGAAGAGGGGGCTGCATTACTGCCTGGATTTAATTTTGGACCCCTAACTACAGGCGCTGAATCTATTCGCGTCCAATCACTTTGTCCGTTCAAACTTATCTCAATAGTTGTGCTAAAGTGCCCTGAGAGGATCATTGCATCAATAAAATCACGCAAAAAAGGGCCTCTCACTCTTCCTTTATCCTTCACATAAAGAAGGGCGCTTTCAGGTTTTTGTGAAATGACCATAGGATGCTGTTTTATTTACCATACGGATAAGCCCGAAAAACGTCAGCCAATTGTCTTCACTCTATTACCTTTGAGCAGCCCCTCAGTGTCCAATCCCGTGTAACCTATTTCCTCTAAATAGCTTTTAAGTTTTCCAAGTGCAATTGTGGCAATTTTGTGAGCGCTTTGTTTGCTGATTGAGAGTTTCGTTCCAATTTCAGCAAAGCTGTGACCTGACCTTATTGCATCAATCACCACTCGCTCCCTTAAATTGAGTCTCTCCAATACTTGCATAAGTATTGTGGTAGTCTCCTCCCATTGAACCACTTTTCTCACATCCTGCTTCTGATCCTTGATCTTAGACTTGGGTGAAGCGTCAAATGTGGAGCCAGAGGAAAGTCCAGCGTTCCCCCATTTAGGACTTTCATCAAGACTCTGGGGAAATACCTTCGCCATCTTGAGCTGTTTTGCATACAGGGTGTTGAGAGAATTCCGTATGGCTCTGGAGGCATACGGAGGAAACTCGCCACGCTCTGGATTATACGCATTGGCTGCCCTCC
The DNA here is from genome assembly GCA_021413925.1 of Verrucomicrobiota bacterium. Lineage (NCBI taxonomy): Bacteria > Pseudomonadati > Verrucomicrobiota > Verrucomicrobiota bacterium. Next base: position 10,107 of record JAIOPL010000032.1, on the reverse strand, counting down.
AGAGAGCCAATTGAGCCTCTGCCAGAGCCTCATCAGGAAGTGCCCTAGGAATATTGAAATACTCAAGTGCGATGACCTGAGCTAGTGCCAGATGGCCCTCAAACCTCGCTTCAGCTTCTTCCTTTTGGGTGTTTACCTCCATGTGGTCAAGTTCTGTCAGAGTTTTCTGGGTGTTGCAAGATCGACTACAACTGTATGACGAAAAAAACTCGCTGCAGTAGTAATCCTGTAAACAATGGAAAAAACTCTCATCCCCATGCCCCTTGAATTGCTTGATCTAGTAGAAGCAACAGCAGCTATCAACGAGCTCTCAACAGAAGAGCTGGTGCTAGCTGCTGTAACAAGGTTTTTGGAGAATCAAAAGGACTGGAACTGATGAACCGGATAGCATTCATCTCTGACATCCACGGTAATATTGATGCCTTGGATGCCGTGCTTCAGGAAATAGATCGACAAGGTATTGATGAGATTTATTGCCTTGGGGATATTGTTGGCTATGGGGCATCCCCTGCTGAATGCGTTCAACGAGTAAGAGACCGCTGTAGGGGAGCTGTTCTGGGAAATCACGATGAACTTGTATTAAGCGGCCCCGAGAACAATGCCCTCAGCGAAAGGGTTGCTGCTGGGATCCGCCATGCGCAGAAGGAATTATCCCAGGAAGACCTGAAATGGTTGAAAAAACTACCACTTTCAGTGTCCAAATCAAAATTCACCATTGTCCATGCCAGCCTCTACAACCCAGAGTGCTTTAACTACCTTACAAACCATGTTGATGCACGTTTACATTTTGAGAATCAAAAAACAGTTATTTCTTTCTTAGGCCATACGCATGTACCGATGATTTCAGAGGAGGGAAAAGGAGTGCACTCTCTGCAAGAAATCAAAGAGGGAGAGAGATTTTTAAATAGATTATCTCGCTATGCTATCAATGTGGGGTCTGTAGGTCAGCCAAGAGATGAGGATCCAAGGGCTTCTTTTTGTATTTTTGATCCTATAGAATACTCGATGATTATCCGCAGAATTCCCTACGATATCGGGATAGCTCAATTACGGATTAAAAATGCGAAACTTCCGCTCGTAAACGCTGCCCGTCTGCAAATAGGCAGCTAGAATAATAAACTCTTTGGATCGCATACTTGGATGGAAAGCAACGCGGTCAAGGGAACCAAGCCTCTAGGAATAGGAGCGGAGGAGTTGCCCTTAGGCAAACCCAAAAGGGCGGCACGGCTTTGCGGGAGCAAAGTGCCGTTCAGGCCGTAGTAGTCATACGGCGACCGCAAACCAACGCCGCTCTCCGCCAAGATCGCGAGCCTTGGCTGAGAAAAGTGCGGCAGACAGAAAAAGGCTCAGATCTTCTGAACCAGATCCCCCTCGACGAACTGGTGGATCAGGCCCGAGATGAGGGTCTGGTAGGGAACCCCCTTGGAGGCTGCCACACGCTGGATCCCAACCATGTCGTGTTCGGAGAGCCGGATATTGATCCGACGATCCTTTCGGAAGGTATTATCCGCGGCGGAGGCCAACTTGTTCAGCATCACCCTCCCGGGCTTTTGCAGCACAACTTTCCCAGCTTCGTACAGTGATTCAACTTCTTGTTCTTCCTTAGTCAGTTTCATTGTTTTTTTCCTCTAGATAGTCCCGGGTAGCCTTACGGCTGGGAATGATGGTGATCAGCCAAATGACTTCCCCTCGCTGCTCATAGGGAATGATGTGGATATAGTCCTCAATGAGAACGAAGAAGAGCTTCTGCCCAGGGTAGCGTGCCTGATCGGGGTGATCCGCAATTCTCCAGAGATCCCCAAGTCCCAGATGGACCACAATGGCCTCGAAAGAAATATCACGGGTGGATTTGAGAAGTTCATTTTTGTGAGGATCCCATTCAAAACGCATCTTTGTTCAGGATGCCTTATCGGCACACGCCACTCAAGCACATTCACCCGATCAAGACCGCGTTAGCTCGTTCAAAAAATCTCCGTAAAGACTGCTGCGTGCTTCCCGGCACTCGGCGTTGCGAGCTCAGCAGAATCTCGCGTAGAGGCGTAAGGATTTTAGATGCAGAGCAAGGCGTGAGAGCGAAGCCGTATCTATGAATACGGCGAGCAAGCAACAACAAAGCTCTGCGCTAAAAGCGCAAGCACTCAACCATTTCGCGCGTCGCCTGTTCCAATCCCACAAAAAGTGCGCGCGAAACGATCGAGTGGCCGATATTCAGTTCCACAAGCTTGGGGAGGGTTAGGATCGGCTGGACATTGGTGTAGTTCAGACCATGGCCGGCGTTCACCTGGATTCCGGTATCAGCGGCTTGACGAGCGGCCTCGATCAGGCGAGCTAGCTCAGCCTCTCGTGCAGCTCCTGCGGCCTCGGCATATGCTCCGGTATGGAGTTCCACGACGGGAGCGCCCAGGGAGGAGGCAGCAGCGATCTGGTCTGGCTCGGGATCAATGAAGAGACTGACACGGATGCCTGCATCGCGCATGGACTTGAGGGTCGGCTCAAGGGATGCCCTATGTTTGACACAGTCCAGCCCGCCCTCGGTGGTCACTTCTTCACGACTCTCTGGGACAAGGCAGACATCGGCAGGAAGAACCTTCAGGGCAATCGCCACGATCTCGGGGGAGTTCCCCATCTCGAGGTTGAGCTTCGTACCGATCGCTTCCTTGAGTCGAAAAATATCGTGGTCGACGACATGGCGACGGTCCTGACGGAGATGCGCGGTGATTCCTACAGCCCCTCCCCGCTCGGCGGCCAGAGCCGCTTCGACAGGATCAGGTTCGACGTTGATAGAGCTAGCGTTTTTAGCATAGCGAGCCTGTCGCACGGTGGCGACATGGTCGATATTAACGCCGAGCAGAGCTCCCACGGTTATTAAAAAATGCGGATTAGTGACGGAAGTGGCGGGTGCCGGTGAAGACCATGGCGACGCCACGCTCGTTGGCAGCGGCGATCACCTCGGGATCACGGACGGAACCGCCCGGCTGAATGGCAGCGGTTGCTCCCGCTTCAGCGGCGGCAATAAGACCATCAGGGAATGGGAAGAAGGCATCGGAGCAGACAACACTTCCCTTCAGGGAGAGACCGGCCTCGCCGGCCTTCCAGACGGCTATACGCGAGGAATCGACACGCGACATCTGACCGGCACCGATACCGAGGGTGCGGTCCTTGCCTGCATAGACAATGGCGTTGCTCTTCACATGCTTGACGACCTTCCAGCCGAATTCCATCGCCTCGATTTCATCCTTGGTTGGAGGACGGCTGGAGACGACATGATGCTCGATGCTTCCGGGGCCCTCTTTCGGGGAGACATCGGCATCCTGGACAAGCATGCCGCCGATCACGGAACGGATATCGCGATCTGTGGCGGGAATTTCCTGGAGCAGACGCATGAGTCGGAGATTCTTCTTTTTCTGCAGCAAGGCGCGGGCATCGACGGAAAACTCAGGAGCGATAATCACCTCGCTGAAGATCTCGGAAATGGCGCGGGCGAGCGCCTCGTCAACCGGGCGGTTCACGATGATGATGCCTCCGAAGGGTGCGGACCGATCGGTCGCAAAAGCTTTCTCCCATGCCTCGGCGAGATTCTCATCACTGCCGACACCGCAGGGATTGGTGTGCTTCAGGATGGCGACGGTCGGCTTCTCGAACTCGCTGATCAGTCGGGTGGCCGCCGTGATATCGAGGATGTTATTGAAGGAGAGTTCCTTGCCGTGGAGCTTCTCGAAATAGTCGAAGAAGCTGCCGTAGAGTTCGGCTTCCTGGTGAGGGTTCTCGCCGTAGCGAAGGCGTCCGGCCAGAGGAAACTCGAGGGAAAGAGTCTCTCCAGGAGCACTCTCGTTATCGAGATAAGAGCTGATGGCGCGATCGTAGGCGCCGGTGGTGGCGAAGGCCTTAACCGCAAGGCGGGCGCGCAGCTCGGGCGTGGTCTCGCCATTGCCGGCCTTCATCGCCTCAAGAACACGGGGATAGTCATCGGGATCCACAACGACAGTGACGGAGCGGTGGTTCTTAGACCCGCTGCGGATCATGGAGGGACCGCCGATATCGATCTGCTCGATGGCTTCTTCCAGGGTCACGCCCTTCTTGGCCACGGTCTCCTCAAAGGGGTAGAGATTCACGCAGACCAGGTCGATCGGCAGGATGTCGTGCTCGGCCGCCTGGGCCTGGTGCTTCGGATCATCGCGAAGGAAGAGGAGTCCTCCGTGGACCTTCGGGATGAGTGTCTTCACGCGGCCATCCATCATCTCGGGGAAGCCGGTGTAGTCGGAGATCTCCCGGACTGGAATGCCGGCGGCGGCGATCGCCTTGGCAGTGCCTCCGGTGGAGAGGAGTTCGACATTCTGCTCATGCAGGCCGCGGGCGAAGTCAATGAGTCCCGTCTTGTCGGAGACGGAGAGGAGGGCGCGTTGGATTTTCATGCTTAAGAAATTAGAGTGCTGTAATTCGTCAGGCGGCGTGGGTGAACTGGAGACGATAGAGATTGGAATAAAGCTCGGAGGAGTTCAATAACTCGGCGTGGGTGCCGGAGGCCACGATCTGCCCCTGATCCATGACGACGATCATGTCGCTGCCGAGTACTGTCGAGAGTCGGTGGGCAATCGCGATCACCGTGCGACCTTCCGAGAGACTCTCGAGGGCGGACTGGATCATCTTCTCCGATTCGGAGTCGAGCGCCGAGGTCGCCTCATCGAGCAGGAGGACAGGAGCTGCCTTCAGCAAAGCCCGGGCGATCGCCAGTCGCTGCTGCTGGCCGCCGGAGAGAAGACATCCCTTGTCTCCGACCACCGTCTCGTAGCCTTGAGGCTGGGCCATGATGAAGTCGTGGGCATACGCAAGCCGGGCAGCCTCCTCGATCTCTTCCTTCGTGGCATCGAGCCTGCCGAAGCGGATATTCTCATAGATTGAATCGTGGAAGAGGAAACTCTCTTGGGTCACGATGCCGATCTGCTCGCGCAACGAATCGAGAGTCAGCTCGCGCAGATCATTCCCGTCGATCAGGACGCGGCCCTGCTGAGGATCATAGAAGCGGAGCAGCAGTGAGAGGATCGTGCTTTTCCCCGCGCCACTGGCTCCGACTAGGGCGACCTTCTGGCCCGGTTCAATCACCAGATTCAGACCGGTTACGGCATTCTCCGCCATACCACCGGCGGCACTCGGAATGCCGTATGAGAAATTCACTCCCTCGAAGGCCAAATGACCGCGTACGGCTCCAAGCGGCCGGGCCCCCGGCAAGTCGTGGATCGTCGGCTTGGTGGCCAGCAGCTCGATGATGCTCGTGGCCGCGCCGAGGCAGTTCTGGATGGTCACGTGGATCTTGCTGATGTTCTTGATCGGATCGTAGAGCAGGAACATGCCGCCGAGCAGGGCAAGGAAACTCCCGATGCTCAGGTGCGCAAAATAGACATAGAAAAGGGCCAGCGAGACTCCGAAGGCGGAGACGGTCTCGATCATTGGCTGGACGATGGCGCCGCTCTTACTGGCCTTCATGCTGGAGCGAAACTGCTCCTCGCTCGACTTGTCAAAAAGACGCAGCTGGAAGGCCTCTCGGGCAAAGGACTTGATGATGCGGACACCGGCGAAGGACTCCTGCAGGATCACGGCCATGACACCCGCCTCATTCTGCATGGCGCGGGAGGCCTTGCGGACGCGACGCCCGTAGACGATGACCGGCACCAGGCAAATAGGGAAAAGAACGAGTGAGAAAAGGGTAAACTTCCAGTCGATGTGCAGTAGAACGATAATGGCCCCGATGGCGGTCAGTGGCTGTTTCACCAGATCGCCAACGATCGTCACCATCGACTGTTGGGCGACCATCGTGTCGTTCAGAACGCGGGAGAGCAGGCGACCGGACTGCGACTTGTTGAAGAAATCAAGGGACTGACCCATGAGATGGCCGAAAACCCGGCGGCGCATGTCGCGCAGGGCTCGCAAACTGACCCAAGTGAGGCAATAGACATTCGCATAGGAGAGCAGGCTGCGCAGGATCATCACACCGGGGATCAGCAGGGCCATCCATAGGAATGCATCGATTTTCGGCCCCTGGCCCAGGGTCGCCCCCTTCATCATGTCCGCCTGGCTGAATTTCCCCTGGAAAGCCGTGTCGCCGATCCATCGTATCAGCAGAAGCATGGAGCTGTTGACCGCCGCAAATCCAATCCCGGCCAGCAACCCAAGCGCGATGCGCTGCTTGTAGGGAGCGAGATAGCCCACCAGCTCGCGGAACGGCCCCCAGCTCTTGGGGAGATACTTGAAAAGAAATAGTGCGGGCTTCCCCTCGTGATTCTGGTGCGACTGCTGGTATTGCGACATGAAGCTTTGAGATTACAGCGAGGGATGGCGTAGCAGGAGAAAAAAACCGCCCCCCGTGACCCAGTTTGCGTAGAGATCAATTAACTCGGGTCCTACAAAAACCCAGAGTAGGGCTCCTAGAGCCAGATAGGGACCGAAGGGTATCCTTCCTCCAGAGCGACCCCGGGTGGCGGCCATCATTGCAACACCGATTAGGGCCCCAACAATCGATCCGGCAAAGAGGGAGAAGAGCACTCCTTTCCATCCTAGGAAGGCTCCGATGCAGGCCAGGAACTTCACGTCGCCGAAGCCCATCGCCTCGCGGGGTAACATGATCGAGGTGACCTCAGTACGAAGCGGCATAAGCTCGGAGATTCCTTCGTAGGCCCAGAAGCGTGAGCCATATGTTACGCCACTCGGATCCAGGATCAGTGACTCTGCCTCGATACCTTGGAGTCGTTCCCCATCGATCTCAAGCCATGCACAGGAGGCCTCTACCCGGTCCTTCTCGCGGTAAAACAGGTCGGCCAGAGGGATACTCTCCTGACCGAAAATCAGCAGAGGCTCGGCATCGGTTCCCGTGATCTCGAGCGTCGTCGGTTCATTTGTCCGGATCTTGCGGCGCCCAAAGGCCAGCTTTCCCACCTCCACAACACCCCAGAGCAGGAAGAAACCGAGTGCGGCTCCAACAAGCGAGAGCAGCAGTCCCTGCCACCAGACAAGAACCCCCATCATTCCAGGAATCAGCAGTGAGCAGACCAGACCCGCAACGATGCCTCCCTTAGTGATCTCATCCGGGATGATCAGATGGTCGAAATCAATAAAGGTCGCCGCCACAAGCAGCGAAAGGAAGAGCCAGAAGACTGGAGCCAGAGGCAGGCCGAAGCGTTCCCAGGCCAGCAGATAAAGGCCGGCAGTCAGAAGCTCGACAAGGGGATAGCGGATCGCGATCGGCATGGCGCAACCCGAGCAGCAACCCCGCAAAAGCACCCAACTGGCCACCGGCAAATTCTCATGCCACGGGATCGTTTTACCACAACCAGGACAGAAAGATCGCTTGGGATGCAGCAGTGAGATGCCGCGGGGAAGGCGGTGGATGACCGCATTCAGAAAGGATCCGTTAATCAGACCGAGCATCCCGACGGCGATCCAGGCGACCATGGAAAACTGAGGTCCGTTCAAGTGTCGCAGCCCTTAGTGTTCACTTGTGTTCAACCCTTAACGTTCATCAGGGCTCATTACTGATGACTATCGAGGGAGCCTCTCTTCGACAATCTCGCAGAGGACATGGAGCAGAAACTTCTGCGCCTCCTGGATCCGCGCGGTCTCGATCCCAGGAACGATCAACTCGACATCAGCAGCACCCTTGGTGAAGCCACCCCCTTTGCCAAGGAACGCGATCGTATGCACCCCTTGCCTGCGGGCCTCCTCAAGAGCCGTAAGGATATTCCGGGACTTGCCGCTCGTGGTGAGAACGATGAGGACGTCGCCCGGCTTGCCAAAGGCCGCTACCTGACGCGCGAAGACCTCGGTGAAGTCATAGTCGTTACCGATCGCTGTCATCAGACCGGCGTCGACCGTGAGGGCCATGGCTGGATAGGGCCGGCGATCCTCCTTGAAGCGGCAGGTGAACTCAGTCGAGAGATGAGCGCTGTCGCTGGCGCTCCCACCATTGCCGCAGAACATCAGCTTATTCCCGGCCAGCAGGGCATCGCCAGCCATAGAGGCAGCCTTTTCCAGATCTGCCTGCAAGGGGGGCAGTGCCTGGAGAACTTCTTGAAGGGATTGGAGGGAATCTTGGAACTGGCTCATCAAGGGGACATTGGAGAGGAGGGCGAAGAGCGTCAAGAGTGGCATGGATGAATTGGGCTGGCATAATTCGACGAGCCCAAGGCGCATTGACACCATGCAGGCCAACCGCTTTGATCGCTAGCTCATGAGCCACCAGATAGCAGCTCTCTTTTGCCGGTGCCGGCTTGCCGCCCTGGCCTTTTTTGTCGGGGCCTCCATGTTCCTGATCAGCGGATGCGCCGCCCCTGAACCACCTCAGGTGAAGCTTGAGAAAGCGAATATCCTCCCGCTTGCTATCGACCCGCACTTCGTTTTTAGGAAGAAAACCCAGTTCCTGAACGATCCCAAGACCTTCATTAATAGCGGACCTCCGAATGAAGCCATCAGCTTTGAGAGGCGCTACTATATGTGGCCAGCCACCACCTCACTTGACAAGGATGAGCTCAAGGGGAATTACTTCAACATATTCTGGTGGAACCACGGCTCGCCGGCCGACGTAACTATCCGCCTCGAGTACCGCCAGGCCAACCTAGGCAACTTCGTGATGGCTCGTGAAAAGAGCTACACCAACGTGAAGGGCTCTATTGCCACTCGGTTCTCTATCATCGGCGACGATTACCTTGAGAACGGCCAAGTCACCAACTGGCGCTGCATCCTGATTGTCGACAACAAGATCGTCGCCCTCACCCAGTCCTACCTCTGGAAATAGAGGTCCTAAAAGAGGTCTTAACTCACCTTCCCCCTACACAGCCTTATGCTCCCCTCCGTCGAAAAACTTCTCATCCTGCAGGATCGCGACCAGAAGCTCCGGGCGGTCCTCACCGAGCTTGCGGCGCTGCCCGGAGAAAAAGCGGCGCGGGACCGGGAGCTTAAGGCCGCTGACGACCGCCTCGAAGCGGCACGTGGACGCCAAAAGGAAATCGAGATCGATCGCAAAAAACTCGAGGTCGACGTGAAAGCAAAGCAGGATCAGATCGCGCGCTACAAGAACCAGCAGCTTGAGACCCGCAAGAACGAGGAATTCTCCGCCCTACGCCACGAGATCGAAATGGCTGAGAAGTCCATCGTGGAGATCGAGGACCGCGAGCTGGTCCTGATGCAGGATGCCGAAAACCTGAAACCCGCTCTGCAGGCGGCTCAGGAAGCCCATGTCGCCGAGAAGAAGAAGGTCGAAACCCACATGGCCTCTCTAGTCTCCCGCAAGGAGAACCTAGAAGCCAGGAAGAAGGAGCTCGAGTCAGAGCGCCCACACTTCACCGAGGGCATCGATGAGGATCTACTGGACCGCTACAACCGCCTCTTCAAGAGCAAGAACGGCATCGCGCTTGTCACCGTCGAGCACGGCGTCTGTGCAGGTTGCAACATGCAGGTTACCAACCAGTCCGTCCTCGAAGTCAGGGCTGAGAAGGAAATCGTCGGCTGCCCGCAATGTGGGCGGATACTCTACGAGCCCCAGTAGGCGCCACGCCGCAGCGCGGCGAGTTGAAAGGTTAAAGAGTTGAAGTGTTAAAAAAGTTGAATAGGAAAGGCGGAGGAAAAAGGAAATCGTCGGATGCTCGCAATGTGGGAGGAGTTTTTTAAGAACTCCATTAGCTGCCAACTGACAGTAGCGAGTAAGACCGATTAAGCTCGAGAGTCTTAAAGCAGACTGTAGGCCGAGCAGGCTAGCAATCTAGCCTGTATGTAACTCAAGGCGAATGCCCCAATACAGGAGAGCTTTGCCTTGCATGACAATATCATTTGCCGCTAAAATATGATATAGTGAATCGCGTTCTATACAGCATCGTTTGTTATATTTTCCTAGTTTTAGGGGCTCTTTTTGCAGAGGAATTCACAAGCGTCCGGTTATAAATTCCACAGCGTCAACTGGTTATTTTTATTAGGCATATAAGATTGCCTCTTCGTCAAACGGCTTGGGAAGAGAGGTGAGGATGATAAGGGGAGAGATGTAATTTACCCATATGGAAGAGGATGGCGATTCGCCAGTTTTTTGGGTTACGGAAGCCCCTGGCGGAGCTTTTTATGACTTGGATT
>JAIOPL010000031.1 GCA_021413925.1 Verrucomicrobiota bacterium | reverse complement strand
ATTGTCGCCCATGAAGTCCACCGCCTCGCGAGTCCGGGAGTAGAGACCGAACCTGGGCGCGTAAGACCCCCACTCGTAGTTATCCATGAGTGACCAGTAGAAGTAGCCGATGAGAGGCCAGCCCTTGGACTTCAATTCCTTAACCACCGCGATGTGACTGCGCAAAAAATCACTCCTTAGAAGATTATCCCTCCTGCCGTAGTGACGGCGCGGGTCCGAGCGATAGGCGATGCCGTTCTCCGCGATCATGATCGGCAGATTGAAGCGCTCCAGGATACTGACAAAGAATGTCAGCCCCTCGGGCAGCAGTCGCCAGTCCCACCATTTGTTGGTGATGCTCTCGAGCAGTCGTTCATGGAACGGAGGAGGGATCGGCACATGCTGATGACGGTGCTTGTGAAACAGATCGTTCCACCTGGGCCAGCGGAGCGCATGAGCGATGAACGGATCATAGTAGTCGAAGGCAATGTAATCGAGCGGTGCTTGATCGGCCTCTGCAGGGTCATAGAGGACGTCCAGGAGTTGCTTCCAGGCAGGCTCGGAGGTGTAGGAAAAGGCAACCAAGTGATGCAGCTTCTTCAACAACTCGCCCAACCAAAACCGGATCATCGGCCGGATAGGAAGCCGTGCCTTGAAAAATGCCTCGTCAAGCATCCAGGTCTGCTTCCAGAGATAGGACATGAGATGCTCCCTGGCAATGCCCCGCGAGCGCGCAAAGAGCAGGTCCATCCATGCCTGATCGTTCCAATACAGGTCACTGCAATAGTTGTTGAAGCTCACCTTGGGAGCCAGGTCGCCGATCTTCCCATGCTCCCGGTAGAGACGGTGAATCAGCCGGTAAGCCAGAACATGCGCCTCCATCAGATGAGAGACGCAGGTGATTGATTGAGCCGGATTCTTCTTTGTTTCCTTACCAGTCGGGAAGGAACCGTTGAAGTAGCTGCTCGCGGCAAGCAGGTTCGGCTCATTGATCGTGATGAACCAACGTGGCGGCAAGACGCCATATTTTTCGGGGAGTACCTTCAGCAGGTATCCGACCGTCTTCTCAACGAAGTGGAGAAACTTTCCGATCGTTCCGCGGTCGAGCCACGCATCGATCCCCAGCCAGGCGGGATGAGTGAAGTGGTGGAGTGTCACCACCGGCTCGAGTCCCTCCTTGCGGCAGGCGGCAAGGATCTCCGCATAGCGCTCCAGCGCCCCCTCGTCGAATGGGGGCGGCGGCTCCTGACTGGGAAGGCCGTCGGTGGTCAGTTCCCTCGTTGGTTGAATCCGTTCCCAGGAAAGGCTTAACCGGAACGCATTGATGCCAAGCTCACGGCAACGCTCGAAATCCTCCTCGGCCCTGCTCCAGAAATCAGCGGCGCTACCTGCGGGATCGACCCTCTCCTCCCTCTCCGCCCAGGCCCAATTGTTCTGAGGCTCGCCCTCGCCATTGACTCCCCCTTCGTGCTGGTAAGCCGAAGTCGACACTCCCCACAGGAATTCTTCTCCCTCAGTCAGGCGGATGTTTTCCGGCCTCGGTTTTTGTCCAGGCCACTTGTCGTGAGAGGAAGAGATCATGGATTCACATTCGGTTACGCTAGTTGGAGGGTCATGCCAGCTTCGATCTGTCGAGTTGGACAGCCGTCTGCGGGCGGTTGGTCTCATCCAGTAACGTTCGGACGATGGTGAGTGCCGCGTCGGGATGAGCCCAGCTCAGGGCATGGGTTCTCATCTCCTCAAGACGCTCGGGACACTCCAGGAGCTTTTCCACCTTGTAGGAGAGCGTTGTGAAGTCATTGCACTTGATAGCTATTCCCTTTTCGAGAAGTTGGTCGCTGTTGCGCTCCTCCTGTCCGGGGATCGGGGAGACGATCACCATTGGTAAACCGGAGGCCATCGCCTCGGAAATCGTCATTCCCCCCGGCTTCCCGATCAAGAGGGTAGCCGCCCCCATCCAACAGCTCATCTCCGTTGAGTAGCCGATCACCGTCACATGGATCATCGGCGAGGGTGACGCGGCCGCCATGACCTCCAGCCTCTTCTTTAAGTCCTCGTTTTGTCCGGCAAGAAGAACGATCTGGACCGGCCGCTTCAGCTCGAAAAGTTCTTCCAGAATGATCTCGGCCGGACTCGCTCCCAACGCACCCGCCGACACGAGCAGAACCGGCAGTGAGGGATCGAGTCCGAGTCTGATCCGGACCGCTCGTTGTTCCTCCGGACTGAACTCATGGAACGAGGAGTCGATGGGAATTCCGCTTACCGTGATCCGATCTCCAGGCAGGCCCAGTTTCTGCAGATGAACCTTCGTTTCCTCAAGCGCCACAAAATAGCGGTGAAATGTCCTCGAGAGCCACATCGCGTGGAAATCAAGATCCGTCACCACGATGGAGAGACGGGCCTGGAGTTTCTGTTCGGCTATGAGGTGGGAAATCAGCGTGGCCGGAAGAAAGTGCGTGCAGACAGTAATGTCAGGATTGAACGCCGTGATCTGCCTGATCAGGGGAGCCGTATTCAGGCGGTCAAGCATCAGGCGCATCTTATCCGTCTTCCACGGCTCGCCGCTTGTCTTGTACCACCATCCCAGAAACGTGGGAGCCTTCGCCACAAGCTGCGTGTAGAGCTTCGAATAGAAATCACGGAATAGGCGGTTCGTGTATTTCAGCGCGTCGATTGAGCGAACCTCCTCGACGTCAGGCATCCCCCTGAATGCCTTTTCCAAAGCTGCCGCAGCCCTTAGATGTCCTGTCCCGGCGCTGGCCGAAACAATCAGAACCCTTTTCCCTAGGGTCTTTCCCATGGGCTTTCCGATGGCGGAGCTTCCGCCGGGAAACTCGGTGTTGGCCAGGTTGGCAGAGTGAGTTGAGTGGGTCATGTTCTGTTCCTTGTCATTTAAAAATGTTGAATCCGAGGGAGGTCAGGTATGCGGACAACAGGACCCAGGGGATAATGCCCAGCGAGATAGCCCACTGGATTCTTCGGGGTGACTCCCCCATCGCCAGGGCAAGGATCGCGGTAGCCTGAGGGCCAACCGAGACCGGAGCGATCAAGGCCAGACCCCAGAGACCGAAGCGGTGCCA
>JAIOPL010000030.1 GCA_021413925.1 Verrucomicrobiota bacterium | reverse complement strand
ATCGACTGCTGCCGTGCCATCACCGGCAAGGAGATCAAGGCTATCGAAAAACCACGCCGCGCCGGTGATCCGCCCCACCTCATTGCTGGCTCCGATAAGGTCCGCCGCGAACTCGGCTGGCAGCCGAAATACCAGGACATCCGGACGATTATCGAGAGCGCCTGGGCCTGGCATGTGAAGCACCCGAACGGCTACGGAGACTAGAGGGAAAGGCAAAAGGCAAAAGGCAAAAGGCTGAAACTAAGAGACTACGGAGAACTCACTCTCGGCCCCTTTTTCCTCATGGAGCTGATCGATACTCACGCCCACCTCGACTATCCCGATTTCGAACCGGATCTTGACGGGGTCGTTGCACGGGCTTGTGAAGCGGGCGTCAAGCGGATCATTACGATTGGCACGGGTCTCGAGAGCAGTCGCCGCGCCGTGGCCCTCACGGAGCGCTTTCCGAATGTCTACGCCGCGATCGGAATCCATCCGACGAATGTCACCGAGGAGGGACTCGATTTTCTCCCGGCACTCCGGGAATTGGCTCTCCATCCGAAGGTCGTCGCGATCGGCGAGACCGGGATCGACTACCATCATCTTCCGGAGGAATTGCAGGCGCCTAAGATTGCGGCTGTCGACTCCGCACTGCTGGCCCAGAGTTCAGGGGATCAGGAGCGCTTGATCGCCGAGGGAGCTTGGAAGGCCGCTCAGGCCGATGCCTTCCGAATGCAGCTCGATCTTGCTGTGGAGCTGGGACTCAATGTGGTGATCCATCAGCGCTCCTCCTGGGTTGACACCCTCGATGTGCTCCGTGACTACACCGGGAAAGTCCGCGGTGTTTTCCACTGCTTCGGAGGCACTCCTGAAGAGGCTGCCGAGTTGGCCGCCCTCGGCCATCTGGTCTCCTTCACCGGCATCATCACCTTCAAGAATGCGGAGCAGGTGCGTGAGAGCGCTGCCGCAGTTTCTGCTGATGGCTACATGGTCGAGACCGATTGCCCTTATCTCGCCCCGGTGCCCCATCGCGGAAAGCGTGCTGAGCCAGCCCATACCCGACTCGTGGCCGAGGCCGTCGCGCAGGTTCGCGGAAGCACCCTTGAGCAGGTAGCCGCAGAGACCACCCGAACAGCGGAAGGATTCTTCCGGTTTAACCGCTAAGTTTTCAGATGAATATTATCGCGCAGAGGCGCAGAGGCGCAGAGTTTTTAAACTGCAGGCTACAAAGCCGAGCCCAGGCAAGCAAACGCAGAGGCGCCTTTGAACTCGGTCATTTTCAACTCATATCTTCCTTTTCTCTGCGCCTCTGCTCTGCGGGAAAAATCTTTTCGACGGGCCGTTTACGTTCATGAAGCCGAGTTTTTTGTCATTCATCATCGAGCCGGCGGGTAGAAGGGCACCTGTTTGGATCCGTGTGGTGTGGATGCTTTTGCTGGCAACCCTTCTCTGCTTCGGCGTGATGAGTTGGGCTGCCGGTTTCTCCCGGGGCTCCTGGGAATCGGTCTGGAAATACCGGGATGTCTTCTGGAAGGGATGGTTGCTGACGATCGTGATTTCCCTGCTCTCGCTCTGTCTGAGCACGCTGATCGGCATCGTTGCGGCACTTGCCCGACGCTCACGCGTTTTGCCTCTGCGGTCCACGGCGCTTCTTTATATCGATGTGGTGCGGGGTATGCCTCTCCTTGTCCTGATCCTTTTTCTCTACTACGTGGTCGCCAACGGCATGGGACTTCAGGACCGGTTAATCGCCGGGATCCTGATCCTCTCCCTGTTCGGCGGGGCCTATCTGGCCGAGATGATCCGTGCCGGGATCGAGTCCATTCCCGCATCTCAGCTCGAGTCGGCGCGGGCCATTGGATTCACCCCGTGGCAGACCTACCGGATCGTGATTGTTCCGCAGGCTCTCCGGCAGATCCTCCCTCCGCTGACTGGGCAGTTCGCATCGTTGATTAAGGACTCTTCGCTCCTCTCGATTATCGCGATCGGTGAGTTTACGCTCGCCGCCCAGCAGGTGAACTCGGCCACCTACCGCACCTTGGAGAGCTATCTTCCGCTGGCGCTCGGTTATCTGGCCCTCACGCTGCCGATCTCCCTACTCTCCAAGTTTCTGGAACAGCGTCTGAGCTATGAATCCTAAATCATGAAGATTGAAGCCCTGAGCATCACGAAGAGCTATGGATCCGGAAGCGAAAGCCGTCTAGTGCTCGACGATCTCTGCCTGAGCGTGGAGTTTCCTCATGTGCTCGCTCTGCTGGGGCCTAGCGGGAGCGGAAAGTCGACACTCCTCCGCATCATCGCTGGTCTTGAACGACCCGATGCGGGGTCGCTGCTCCTGGACGGAGAAGCGGCACCCCTTTGGGAAAAAGAGCAGATCCTTCGCGACTACCGACGTAAGCTCGGCGTGGTCTTCCAAGCCTTCAATCTCTTTCCCCACATGACGGCATTCCAGAACGTGATGGTCCCCTTGACCCAAGTTCACGGTCTTGATGAGCAAGAGGCCACCCGTCGAACCCTGGAAGTGATGGAGCGTCTTGGCATGGCGGAACATGGGCAGAAGTTTCCAGCCCAGCTTTCCGGGGGTCAGCGGCAGAGGATCGCGATCGCCCGTGCGCTGGCATCCAAGGCCCGTTTTCTCCTTTTTGACGAGCCGACATCTTCCCTTGATCCTGAGATGACAGCCGAGGTCTTGATGCTCATCGCCGAGTTGAAGGATGCCGGGACTCCCATGCTGCTGGTCACCCACGAGATGGGATTTGCTCGCAAGATCGCCGATCAGGTGGCTTTCCTTGCCGAGGGGCGTGTCATGGAGCAGGGGCCGGCGGGAGAGTTCTTTAACAATCCTCAGTCCCTCGTGGCTCAGCGTTTCCTGGCCAAAGTCTTGGCCTATTAAGCCTCAGTGTGCCGAACCCGAGGTCGGTTCGGGGAGAGAAACGCCCTCCACGATGATCCGTAGCCCCCTCGACTTGGAATCTATGACGAAATCGGAGAGCGTCTCCAGAATATCCTGATCGATGAACGTTGCCCGTTTGCCATCGATGGTGACGTGGGAATTCTTACCGATGGAGGCAAGGAGACTGCGTAGGTAGGCCTTGTTGAGGAAGGAGACATCCTTGTTCAGTCGCAGGAGATAGCTTCCCTCGTGGAGAGTGAGCGAGATGGATCGGTGAAAGTTGGTGCGCAGGACAAAGAGGAGTCCGATCGCCATGCCGATGGCGATTCCAAAAAGGAGATCCTCCACAAGGATTGCCACAATGGTGATAATAAAGGGTAGAAACTGGTTCCAACCCTTGGCGAACTGCTCACGGAACAGGGAGGGCTTCGCGAGTTTGTACCCGGTCTGAAGCAGGATTGCAGCAAGGCAGGCAAGCGGGATGGTGTTGAGTTGGGCGCCGAGAAAGAGCACGGCAAGCAGAAGCAGCACACCATGGAGGAAACTGGAGATCTTGGTCTGACCCCCGAAGTTGATGTTGGCGGAACTGCGGACGATGACTGCCGTGAGTGGCAGACCTCCGATCAGGCCACTCAGCATGTTCCCCAGCCCCTGTGCCTTGAGTTCGCGGTTGGTGGGGGCGATGCGTTTGTGCGGGTCGAGTTTATCGACCGCCTCGATACTCAGGAGGGTCTCCAGGCTGGCGACCACGGCCAGGATCACGGCTGTCTTGTAGACGAGAGGATTGCCGAGCGACTTGAAATCGGGTAAGTGGAACTGGCTGAGGAACTCCAGGGGAGAGGAGAGCGGCGGGAGTGAGACCAAGTGCTTGGGCTCGATCACCAGCGCAGGGAAGTAACGCGCTGCGGCAGCGTTAAAGAGGACACCCCAGATGACTGCGAGGAGAGGAGCCGGGACCATGCGCAGGATCGCATGACGGCGGATGAACGGCGCCTCCCAGGCGAAAAGCAGGCAGAGAGAAATGAGGGTGACCAAGGTTGCGCCCCAGGAGATTCCACGGATGGCATTTGTCAGGATCTGAAAGGTCACGCCGGCGGTGTCTCCCATGTAAGACTCGTCGCCCTCCATACTTGTATCGAAGCCAGTGGCATGGGGGATCTGCTTCATGATCAGAATCAGTCCGATCGCCGAGAGCATTCCCTTGATTACCGCAGAGGGGAAAAACGCACCGATCGTTCCCGCTCGGGCATAACCCAGAATCACCTGAAGTACCCCCGCCAAGACGACGCTCATCAGGAAGGCATTAAATCCGCCAAGCGTCTCGATGGCCGAGAAGACAATGACCGTCAACCCTGCGGCCGGGCCGGAGACGCTGAGCTGGGATCCGCTCGCCCAGGCGACCACGAGACCGCCTACCATACCTGCGATCATTCCTGAGAAAAGAGGAGCCCCGGAGGCCAAGGCGATGCCTAGACAGAGGGGAAGGGCGACCAGAAAGACACCGATGCTGGCGGGAATGTCCTGACGGAGGTTCTCTAGATAGTAGCGGGGTCCGGTATTCATGGTTCTGTCGGTTTCACGCCACCTTGGGCGGGACAAGGGGAGGGAATCTCTCGGGGAAAAAAGGGCTAATCGATGAACCGATAGATGTTCTCCATCGGGGCATTGTAGTCGAGGGTGATCAGCTCTTTGAGCAAGCCGTTCTCCAGACCATAGACCCAGCCGTGCAGAGTCGGGGCCTTGCGCTCCTTCCAGGCCGTCTGGATCATCGACGTATGGACAAGGTTGTTTACCTGCTCAATGATGTTGAGCTCGATCATCTTGTTGCTCCTCTGATCGGGTGGCAGGGCCTCCAGTTCGGCCTGATGCAGCCGGTAGATGTCCTTGATATGAAGAAGCCACTTGTTGGCGATCATCATCCCCGAGTTCTCACGGCTTAATGCCGCCTGGACGCCGCCGCATCCGTAGTGACCGCAGACGATGATATGCTCCACCTTCAGCACAGAGATTGCGTACTGGAGAACACTCAGGCAGTTGAAGTCGGTGGTGATGACCTGATTAGCGATGTTGCGGTGGACGAAGATCTCGCCCGGTTGGGCATTGACCACCGTCTCGGCAGGGACACGGCTGTCGGAGCATCCGATCCAGAGGAACTTGGGCCGCTGCTCCTTGGCCAAATTATGAAAATACTCGGGCTCGTGGCTCAGGATTTCCTCGGACCAGGCCTTGTTCTCGAGCAGAAGCCGGGTAGTTAGGTCGTTGGGGTTGAGTGTATGCTTTTCCATGAGTGCGCGCAAGATAGCCCCAAGGCCTTATTTTGCAAGTTACAAAAGGGAAAGGCCCCGCCGTTGTCAGCGGGGCCCTTCTTGTCAGTCTAACCCCAAATTTTAGAACGAATACCCAACGCTGGCGCCGCCGTAGAACCTGTTCTCCGGCATCGCTGTGAGCGCAACCGTGTTGTAGAGATTGGGCTGGTAAGTGTAGGCCACGTACGCCGTCAAGGAGAGGGCGCTGGTGATTTTCCAAGTCACCGGTGCGGTAATCTGCCAGTTGTTGAAGCCGTAGAGTTTGGATGCACCTTGCGAGCTAGCTGTGTTGTTGTACCCGAAGGAGATGTTGTACTGGGTATTCGGGTTAAAGCTGACGATGTCTTTGTAGAGAGGAACACCGACGGTCAGTGCGGGACTCAGGAAGCTCGAACCGGCGTTGATGCTGGCGTAGTTGTTCGGCGCTCCTACCCCACACTCGTAGAAGTAGGCAATGGATGGCACCCAGGAAACGGCACCGGTCTTCACGGTGTAGTTTGCGTTGATGTTCACCTCGTGCTGGAGGCCGGTGCCACCTGGCTTGTAGCTGCTGATACCACCTGACTCGGTTGGGAATCCGTAGTTGAAGTAGTTGTAGAGTGTGTAACCGCAACCCACGGCCAAGTTACCGAAGGTGTGGACGTAGCTCGGGGAGACATCCAACTCAGTGTAGTTGTTGCCGTTGAAAGGCGAGTTTTGACCCAGAGCAACGCAGAACCAGAGTGGTACTGAGAAGGTGTCGTTAGGTGTGATGTGCCAGACAGGTGTGAAGGTGGCTGTAGCGATACCTTTGTTTGGGATCCAGTCGACACCACGGAAGTTGTACATACTGTCGTATCCAGTGGTCACTGTGCCGGTGAACATGGGTGTGGCAGCAGCCTCGGCGACGGGCTGTTTGAAGTTTTTGCCGGAAGAAACCGAGTTTGTCTCGGCGGCATGGAGGACTGAAGTGACCGCAACCGCCGTGAGGGCGATCGAAGCAACGCGGGTGGTGAGTTTCATGGTAGGTTTTGTTGGTTTTGGGACTGGTTTAAGTCTTGGAACCAGTAAGAGCAAACGACGTGCCAAGTCCCTCGCTTTTGATTTCTACAGAGAAGATGGGATTTTTCTCTAAGCAATATGCTTAGATTGCTCATGATGGTGAGAAAAAATCACCAGGGGGGCAAGTGCCCCTCGAAGCTTTGCGGTTGCAGAAGCTTTTAACTCCGCGGCTTCCAGAGTGCGGCATCGAGGCAAGCCCAGAGATGGATGATCCAGCCCAGTAGGAACACCCAGAGAATCCCCGTGAAGACAAAGAAGAGGATGGCGGGCAGAAGGCGCCCCTGAAGGAGTTGTCCCAGTCCGGGGATGAAGAAGCTCGCCAAGGAAGCGATTACGTTACCCGCGGTGCCTTGTCCATTGCTCATGACTGAATTCTTCAATAACAAGGCCAGCGCTGTCGAGCTTCTCTCTTGCCTGATGCGGTCCCTCGGATAAGCCTCATGAATTATCTGCTTATGGAGACTCTCTTCACCCCCGCACACATCCATCTGGCCATCAACCATGTCCCGATCATCGGCCTGGCTGTCGCCTGCCTGCCTGTCCTGATCGGCATTCTCTTCCACAACCGTGGAGCCCTTGCTTCCGGTCTACTCGCTGTGATTCTGTGTGCTGGAACAATGCCCTTCATCATGGAGACGGGGGAGGAGGCCCAAGAATCCTTTGTTGATGGATCGATCAGTCAGGGAATGGATGTGGCGGGCAAAGCTGCCTTCCGGGAGCACAGCCATCGTGCCAATTTCACCGCCCCTGTGGTCTACGCAGCGGGGATTCTGTCGCTGGTGGCGCTTCTTGTCCTGATCAAGTTTCCGCGCCAGGCCGCATGGATCGGCTGGGCAGTGCTTGTGGGAAGCACTCTCTCCATCGCCCTGAGCATCTGGACGGCCGAGGCCGGAGGTCGGATCCGCCATCCAGAGTTCCGACCCGAACCGAAATCGACTGCTCAACCACAACTTCAACCGCAAGGACAAGGACAAGACGCTCCCTCGGTGCCAGAACTTGTGCCCACGCCCTCACCGTCACCTTCAGGCAGCATGACTCCCCTGCCTCCATTGCCCGTGCCGACGGCCACTGTTGTGCCGGGTGCCTTGCTCGCGCCTGCAGGATCAGGGGCTACTCCCGCGACGAACTGAGGGAGATCTCTAGGGATGATTGCCTGACTATTCGGTCTTTGTCTCAGGTCACCGGTGTTTAGACTGAGGGATGAAGGCTGAAAGGCTGATAGGCTTGGACTTCAGCAAACGGGAGAGTTATCCTGAATACATGGAATCGACCGCCTTCGCACTGAAAACGCGCATCGCCCAATGGGCGTCTGCGGCGCCGATACTCCAGGAGGTGCGGGATGCGGATATCCGTTCCGCAAGCACGGCCACTGCCATGAAAAACCTGCAGGGAGCCATTAACCGAACGGTCTCCACGATGCCTGAGCGGAAGATCTCGGGTCTCGTGGAACAGCAGAGGTGGTTTCAGAAAATCAGGATGGCGTGAACGAACTGACCCGGCTTGCTCTGGAATTACAGGGGTTCTGCGAGGAGCGTCGTTGGAAGTTCTGCATTATCGGCGGAATTGCTGTTCTCCATTGGGGAGAGCCCCGCTTCACCATGGATCTCGACCTTACCCTGCTGACGGGATTCGGGGGAGAGGAAACCTTTGTGGATGAATGGCTGGCTCACTATGAGCCGCGTCTGAAGGATGCACGTGATTTTGCCCTTAAGAACCGGGTGCTGCTTCTGCGTTCGGCAAGCGGGATCGGTATCGATATCGCACTGGGCGCATTGCCCTTTGAAGAGAGTGCCGTGCAACGTGCCCGCAAGATCGAAATGGAACCGGGGGCGGAGGTGATGCTCTGCACTCCTGAAGATCTGGTTGTCATGAAGGCATTCGCTGACAGGGATCTGGATTGGAATGACATCCGCGGGATTATTGTCCGTCAGGGAAAAGAGAGTCTGGACTGGAGCTACATTTACGAACATCTGACCCCGCTATGCGAGGCTAAGGAAGCCCCCGAGATTTTGAAGAAGCTCAAAGGGTTGCAGGGATAGAGAGGGACGGGGTCGAGAGGTAAACCATCCTGGCGATTGGATTTTCTCAGACCTCCCCCAGATCATCACTGATCCCACCCCCCTCATCACCTCGGATTGTATCCGACTCTCCTGAGCTGATTCTCAGAGGGCCCGTTGCGGCTGGATCTGTTTGATGCCGATTACAATCAGAACCCCTATCGCTGGCACCAAAGCGGCGAGGAACATGAAGGAGGAACCAAGCCGATCCCAGAGAGCTCCAGCAACCAGGCTGGCACTGAGTAATCCGATGCCCATGACCAGATTGAGCAGGCCGAAGGCGGTGGCCTTCAGCTCCGCGGGGGCACGGTCCGCGATCATGGCTGAGAGGACTCCCTGTGTGAGACCGAGATGGAGTCCCCAGCAAACGATTCCCAGGCCCGGAAGCAAGAGGCCCGAGCCTGAGGCGAGGAGGATATTCCCCAGAATGAGCGCAAAGGTGCCGGCAACAAGTGGAGCGATACGTCCGAAGCTGTCCGAGAGAATGCCGGCGGGATAGGAGCTGGCAGCGTAGACTAGATTCATCACGACCATGATAAGAGGTACCCAGGCGATGGGTAGACCGGCTTGTTGGCTCCTGAGAATCAGGAAGGCATCGCTGAAGCGTGCCAACGAAAGAAGTCCCGCCAAAAGGAAGGTCCACCAGAGTCCCTCCGGCAGCTGGCGAAGCGCAGTTAGGGAAATCGGGAAAGCGGTCTTTGGGAAAGCGGCCTTTTTTTTGGAAGCGGTGTTGGCTGATTCCGGTTCCTTGACCCCCGCCATGAGAAGAAAGACGGCGAGTAGTGCCGGAATGGCGGCTACCCAGAAGACAATGCGGTAGTTGTCCGTCGTGAGAAGCATGAGTCCAATGGCGAGGAGCGGAGCCAGGAAGGCGCCCACGGAGTCGAGCCCCTGCCGCAATCCAAAACAGGCGCCACGGATTGCTTCGGGGGCGATCTCCGCAACCAGCGCGTCACGCGGTGCACCGCGAATCCCCTTGCCGATCCGATCGATGAACCGAGCGGAGATAAGCAGGGCGAGTCCCGAGGCGAGAGGAAAGAGCGGCTTGGAAAGTGCCGAAAGTCCGTAGCCCAAGACGGCGAGGAGCTTCGGTTTGCGCATCCGGTCTGCGATCACTCCCGAAAAGAGCTTGGCGATCATCGCCGTTCCCTCGGCGATTCCCTCAATGAGTCCGACTGCGATCACCGGAGTTCCCAGGGCCTTCACCATGAAGAGCGGGAGAATCGCATGGATCATCTCGCTGGAGAGATCCATGAGCAGGCTGACAAATCCCAAAACCCAAATTCCTCGAGGAATAGCGCCGCGACTCAGAATAGAGCGGGCTAGATCCTTTCTCACAACGGCAACATATCTCCAGCGTTGTTCAAAAACCACGCCTTTGGTGTCTCGAAAAAACTGGCTCTCCGCTATTTGGAATGGGTGAATCTGCTGGATCGAAAACAATCAGCGCCTAGGCCTTTGGTTTCGAAAAGGATTTAGAAGAACCAAACAGGGTTTTTTGAATATGGAACTCAGGAACTCAGGAAGAAAAGCTGAATAGGTATGGATGTGATAAGTTCTCGTGATCCTTGTTGCATTAGCTGGCTGGACCGTCACTTTGCATTCTTGACGGATTACTCTGCTTCCATCGATCCACCATTACTCAGCATCAGATTGCTCTAAGCGGCAAATTTCCTCGTGCGTTTCTTTTGCTTGCCTGGCCGTTGCTTCGCAGCCGTTGCATCCTGAGTTCCTGAGTTCCATATTTTTTTCTCTGTCTTCCCTCTTACCCATTGAAAACAGCCAGAAGCCAAACAACTTGGTGAAAAATAGTCGGGGGGATTTCTCCATGTGCGGTGAATTACTTCTGGAACGGGAATGGTTCCCGCTCTCAACAAAACACACCACACACATGAAAACATTGATCAAAGCGGGCGCTATGCTCGCCCTCATCGCTGGACTCGGACTGGCCACCGTCTCCGCTGCGGACAGCTGCAAGGCCTGCAAGGGTTGCGCCAAGAGCTGCAGCTCCTGCGTGAAGTGCTCGGATGGCAAGTGCGCTTCTTGCTGCAAGTAATGAGATAATTCAACGCGGCGGAGGTAGTGCTGAAAAAGCCTGCCTCCGCCCGCTGAGTATATTACCTTTCACATGATGAATCCCGAGAAGCAACTCTCAGACCTATTGCAGGAGTGGACTCCGAACGCAGAGCCTGGTTCCGGCTTTAACCGTTCCGTCTGGGCTCGCATCGAAGCCGCCGAGAGTAGCGGGGCCATGGGCTTATCCTTCTTCTCTTGGCTCCAGCGGCTAGCCGTGCCCCGGATTGCCGCGACCTGCGTTGCAGTAGCCCTCTTCGGCGGCATTCTGGTCGGAGGAATGCAGGCCCGTTCTTCTGAGGAGGAGCGTTATCTTCTCTCGTTGAACCCCTTTGCCTCCGTCACACACGCACATTGATTCTCGATCCATGAAACGCGGCTTTCTTATTCTTGTGGCGGTTATCATCGCAGGAGTCGGAGCGGCCTTGGTGACGAAACATCTTTTGCGAGGTCCATCCTCGGCATGGCTTTGCCATCAGTACGGACTCTCTCCTCAAAAGGTGGGAACGATCGAGGGGCTGCAACAATACTACGGATCTCGATGTGGCCCCTATTGTGACCAGATGTGCGAAGCCAATGCCCATCTTGAGCGGATCGCCTTGGAAGAGGGGTTGAGCCAGGGCACCATGACGCCAGGACTCAGGGAAGCGGTGGCGGAGACCGACCGCATCCGCACCCAGACAAGGATCGTGATGCTCGAGCATTTCTATGCTGTGGCGGCGGAACTCCCTCCCGAGAAACGCAGGGATTATTTACTCAAGGTGCTTCCCTTGGTGATCGACTCCTGCGGTTCACGATAAGGGGCCCCTTTCATGTCCGAAACCGAACAGGAGGACCGTGACGCGATGGCGCTTCTGGCTAGCGGAGAGGATCTCGCTCTCAATGCGATCATGGAACGCTGGAGGAGGCGCCTCACAGCCTACCTCTACCGCTTCACGGGGAACGAAGCGACTGCCTTGGAACTCGCCGAGGAGACCTTCGTGAGAATCTATCAGAACCGGTCAAAATTCCGGGCGGGCGGTCAATTCTCCACCTGGCTCTTCGGCATTGCTGCCAATCTGGCCAGGAACCATCTTCGATGGCAAAGACGCCATCCGACGGTTGCGATCGAGGAAGCCGACACGGTGGCTTCCGAGGGGGATCCGCTAAAGGCTGTCGAATCACGGGAGCGAGAGCAGGCCGTGCGCATGGCTATTGCCTCCCTTCCTCCTGATCTCCGTGAGTCCTTGATCCTGAACGAATACGAGCAACTCTCCCATTCCGAGATCGCTGTCATCGCGGAATGCTCGGTCAAGGCCGTCGAGCGCCGACTCAGTCATGCCCGGGAACTTCTAAGGAAAGAGCTCTCACGCTATCTGCGGGGCTGAAGAAATTTCGATAAATATCCGGGGGGATTTCCCCGTTTTTCTCAGGCCGTTCAAGCGAGCGAAGCAGAGATACATCAGAACCTGGGTAAGCGTTTTAATTAGGGGAAGGTAAGCGCTTCCACTCCTATCGTGCCTCCCCCTCGTTGATTAAGTTGTTCCATAGTGGAATCACCCACACCTCGATAGCCGGTTCAAGGCGGAACGGGTCATGGAGCAACAAATAAACCGCCAATCAAAACCCCATGAAAAATAGAGTCCGTTTCCTATCAGCGGTGGGAATGATGAGTCTACTCACCATCCTACCCTCCCAATCGTTCGCGGCACCTCCAACCGCCGGAGCTGTCATGTGCGATCAATGCAAGATGGTTATGGTCAAGGTTGCTAACCCCACCACGGCCAAGAATCCAGCCATCACCTATCACAATGCGCAGACTATGGTATGCCCTTACTGCCATTCGGCCATGGAGAACTTCTTCAAGACCGGCAAGCTCAAGCACACCTGCACCCATTGCGGTGGAACAATGACTGTCTGCCATTGATTGGTCTGCTCAATGATGAGACATGGTATTAGACCTCTCCTCGTAAGAGGAGGGG
The DNA here is from genome assembly GCA_021413925.1 of Verrucomicrobiota bacterium. Classification (NCBI taxonomy): domain Bacteria; kingdom Pseudomonadati; phylum Verrucomicrobiota; species Verrucomicrobiota bacterium. The sequence continues at coordinate 7,773 of JAIOPL010000030.1, read as the reverse complement.
TTTTTTGTTTAGAGGAGATTCTAAAAGGGTAACTGGATTGCTGACGCCTTTGGAGCGGCACATAGAGTGATGCCCTAATCACTTAGAATGCGGGTCATCTATCAACTAGCGCGAATTTGGATTAAATCTTTTGGTTCCTCGCTGTTTGGAGTGGGTAAAGCATCGACATCCGCAGGGAATTTGAACCACTAAGAGGGACCCAAGGGGGATCCAAGTAAGACCGGGGGAACAAATGGAATGAGCTCCGAGGATCGGAGCTGGAATGCCTGGCGGATCATCTCTGCAAGCTGGCTTGCGAGAGTGAGTCGCAAGGCCTTCCTCCCCGCAGTGCCTTCGGCACTGCATCCATGCCATTGTGATCGTGCACTTCGCTAACAGCCTTCAACCTCAAGCCTAATAGGCTGCTATCAGTCCTTTTCAGAAAACTTTGCAAGTCCTTGGCTGTTTTCTTAGTGGTGAAATAACCCTCTGCCTCCCGGAGTATGATCTTACCATCCACCCACAGGAAATAGCGAAGAGCCAATCTTTTCTAGTTAGTGGCTTTTTGTAGCCGCGCGTTGGGGGATTGTCACCATGATGACTCCCATGATGGCGAGTAAGACCGCGGATGCGGTGAATCGACTCAGCGCAAGGCCGCCATGGTCATGCGGCTTGTCTAGGAAATCCCCGACCACTGCGCCCAGGGGACGCGTCAGGATGAAGGCGGCCCAGAAGAGCAGCGTGCGCGAGAGGGATGTCTTCCAGTAAGCAAGTGCCAGGATGAGAAGCAATCCGCCGAAGAGAGCTGCGCTGCCCAAATATCCTAGGCCCGCGGAGTCTGAAGTCCAATCACCCAGAGCCGTGCCCAGAGTCTGGGAGCACATGATCGTGAACCAGTAGAAGAGCTCGGCCTTGGGCGTGTTGACAGTCTCTACGGCCACAGTGCCCAGGGTCTTCTTCCAGGCATAGAGCGAGGCCAGCAGCAGGCCGAGAAGCAAGGCCGATCCTCCCGTGTAGCCGATACCGAGCGATCGGTCGCAGAAATCGGCCAGCGTGGTACCGACGGTCGTCGTGGCGATGATAGTGAACCAGTAAATCCCCGGGTGGAATTTCTTTGCAAAGATCTGTGTCAGGACGGCGATAGCGAAGATCACCGCAAAGATTCCTGTGCTGAGCAGATAGCCTAGGTTCAGAGACATCGAGACGGCGTCTCCGCCAGTCTCCCCGAGCGTTGTGGCAAGGATCTTTAGCACCCAGAAACCCAGCGTGACTTGAGGAACTTTGCTAAGGGCTCTGTTTGTCTGGGCGGTCATGGTTTTTTATGGTTAGCACGATTACGATTCAAGTTACGACTCACTATACTTGGGAAGTTTCAGAGCCAGCAAGCGGAGACTATTCAACACCACCAGCAGAGTGCTTCCCTCGTGTGCGGCAACGCCCAAGGTAAGGGGAACCGGAAAGAAAAAAGCGGTGCAGACCATGACGACCACGGTTCCTAGGGCGACCACGATGTTCTGGTTGATGATCCTCTTGGCCTGAACGCTCAACAGGCGGGCCAGCAGGAAGTTCTCAATCCGATCGTTCATCAGCACAACCTCCGCCTGTTCGAGGGCGGCGTCGGAGCCTCGGGCCCCCATGGCCACGCCGATATCGGCGGCCGCGATGCAGGGCGCGTCGTTCACTCCGTCCCCGATCATGGCCACGCGTACCCTCCCTCCTTCCTTGAGATTCTCGATGGCCTCGACTTTTCCATCGGGTGAGAGTTCGGAGAGAATCTCGCCGATCCCGACCTTCTTTCCGATCAGCTGGGCCGCCTCCCTGTGATCGCCGGTGAGCATGACGGTGCGAATGCCCTGCTCATGAAGCCTGCGCAGGGTGGTGATCGATGCGGCGCGGATCTCGTCCGAGAAAATCATCCGGCCGAGCAGTCCCTCTCCCGCCACCCAGACGACAGCCCCGGCTGACTTCCCTGCCGGGGGAAGATCGTCTTCGTGGAATGCGTCCAACCCGAGGACAAGCTTACGGCTACCCATCACAAAGGTCTCCCCATCGATATCGGCACGGACTCCCTTGCCTAGGATGGTTTGGAAGTTCGCCACCTCCATGGCGGGGATACCCCAGGTCATAGCGATTCGCCGGATCGCACGGGAGAGTGGGTGTTCGGAGAGGCGTGCCAAGGAATGGGCCACCGAGCGAAAACGGGTTTCATGACCCTTAAATATTTCGACTTCCGCGAGGGTCAGGTTGCCTGAGGTAAGGGTTCCGGTCTTGTCGAGAGCGACAACGCCGACATCCGCCAGCGTCTCGATGGCCGCACCTCCCCGGTAGAGGATTCCGCGTCGCGCCCCGCTTGCGATCGCCGAGAGGATAGCCGAGGGGACCGAAAGAACTAGGGCGCAGGGAGAGGCCACCACCAGCAGAGTCATCGTCCGGTAGAAGGCGCTGGCCGTTCCATCACGTTTCTCAAACGGAGCGAGGCCCAGTAGCAGCCACCAGACAAAGAACATGATGGTACAGATAAAGAGGATGGTCCACGTGTACCCCGTGCCGAATCGGTCCGTGAAACGCTGGGAGGGGGCCTTCAGGTTCTGGGCGTTCTGGATGAGGCGGATGATTTTCTGCAAGGAACTCTCACTGGCTGGCCTAAGAACCCTTCCTTCCAGGACGCCCCAGAGATTGATGGTGCCCGAGAGGGCCGTATCTCCGAGGCGCTTCGATACCGGTATTGCCTCACCGGTCATGTTCGACTCGTCACAGGCGCTCTCGCCCTTGATCACCTCCATGTCGGCAGGGATCTGTTCCCCGGTGGTGACGAGAATCACCATGCCCGGTGTCAGCTTCTCCACCGGAACGGACTCCTCGATTCCATTGCTGAGGACCCGTGCGGTCTTGGGGGCTCCCCGGAAGAGGGCGTCGATGGCCTTCTTTGTGCGCCCCATCGCAAAGTGCTCCATGGCACCGGATGCCGAGAAGAGAAAGAGCAGCAGGGCCCCCTCGCGCCAGGCGCCAATCACCCCCGCTCCAACAGCCACAGCGAGCATCAGGAAATGGACGTCGAGGATTCCCTTTCTGACACGATGCCAAGCATCCTCGGCGGTATCCCAACCCCCGCAGAGGTAGGCCAAGAGATAGAAGGCCGTGGCCCATCCGCGGTGATGGTAGAGAAGTTCACTGATCAGGCCCAGCCCTCCGAAGACGAAACACCCGGCCGCCAGAATGGCCATCAAGCGCCATTCTTCGTGGTCATCTTTCTCTTCATTCCCAAAGGGGGAGCGTTTCCCCACGACGTACTTCACCCAAAACTCGGAGCAACCCCCTTTAAGTCGAGAGAGCAGGGAGGGAGTTGAATCCTCAGTAGGCATTATTGAAACCTAGTGAATCGGCTGGGAATGAAAACAGGAGAATCGGATTACGTTGGAGGCGCGGAAGACTGGATGGATAGCAACGCCAGCTCTGGCTCTGGCCGATGTAGTCGTATTCCGTCCAGACCATTCCACCGGGCCGTTGGGGAAGTTATAACTGGTGCCGACATTGTAGGTGCCGCAGGCGCAGGCATGGAGATTCCTAGGTGTGAGGAGCAGTGTGAGTGCGAGAAGGCCCGAAAGGAGACCTGTAGTAAGGCTGGAGATAAGTTTTTTATGGATTGATGGTTTCTTGAATTGAAAGAGGTCAGGTTACCTCTCCCCGGAGCATCTTAAATCTGCCGGAGAGAGGCTTGGGAAACAGCACTTAGGCCTGACAGGACGTTCTCCGGCGATAGACAGCCAGCATGACCAACGCGCCAATGCCAAAAAGAGCATAGGTGGAGGGTTCGGGAACAGAGCTTACAGAGAGGGTAGCCCGGATTCCATAGGTCGTTTGGTCGGCGCCGGCATTAAGCGCTCCGAAATACTGCGCCCCTCCGATAAAGACCGCATATTGATCGGCAGTGAGATGGAACGTCGCGCTTACATCCCCATTGGCATTCCCATCCCAGTTGATTCCCGATGCCGAACCTCCATGGGCAGCGTAGTTTGCAGTTGTTCCATCCGCAGCATTGCCGATGTAGGTAAAGGTGGATACTTGAGCAGTATCATTGGCGATCGACCAGTCACTCAGCGCACTGAAGGATCCCGCCCAATGATCGGCTCCAGCACTTGGCTCTTTCAACCCCGCATCCGCACTTGTATTGAACCCCCAGCGAGCATTATTGATGGCGACGCTATCATCACTGAAATCATGTGAATCAGCAGCGGACAGCCAACCTTTGTAGAGTGAAAATCCCGGATTGGAGAGAGCGCTGAAAGTTTTTGTTGTCGTCACGCTAGCCCCCTGCACATTCAAGTTGACCCAAGCGTCCTGGTTCAGTGTGAAGACAAAATATCGGGTTTTATGACTGTCGGCACCGGTTGCATCCGTCCCGCTAGCCCATCCGTAGTTTCCGTTGAGGGTTTGGCCGGTGATGATCTTAGTATAATCGGTCCCGCTGAAGGTTCCAAAATCCCGGGCTGAACTATAATTGACATGTGCGGAGGCGGTGGAGGCCGCTACCATCATGGTGGCGGCGATAATGCATTTGTGTAGTGTGTTGGTATTCATAGATTTGGTTTGGTTGGTTGGTTTAATAGTTATTAGACAGAGTGACTCAATTGCGGAGAGGGTTTATGAACCTGCTACCTGGTTGATTGATTCGTTGCTGCGCCTCGATCCAACTGATCGATTCGACATGGGCATCAGCGAAAAGGTAGTTGGCCTTTTTTCCCTGATGACGATCCACTCCCACCAGCGAGGCAAAGTCACCCGGGGGCACCGACTCGCCGTAGTGGCTCATGAAAAGATCGGCCAGATGGAGATGATCCGGTGTTACAGCCGCCCTTGATAGCTCCAAGAAGAAGACTGTCTGACTCGGCATATCGATACAGACCAGATGCGATTGGTTGAGTTCCGACAGATACTCGGCATTGCAGGGCTTCGCCGTGAGAAAGTCATTGATCACATAGGTAATGGTCCTGGTCTTCACCTCGTCGGCTGGGCACCGGAAAGTGATCGTGCCCGAGGCGTAGGGCTGCAGGGCATTGGTCCAGGAGCTGCCTTGGTGGCTGCTCTGCGGCAGACACATTCCGTTATCCGCGGCGTAGAGCAGTGTCGCCTTCCCGAGTTGCATCATGTTGCTGGCACACTTCATGGAGAGTGACTGGGCCTGCGCGTTTCGGATTGCCGGCAAAGCCAATGCAGCCAGCACGGCAATGATGGCCACCACAACAAGCAACTCGATTAGGGTGAATCCTGATTTCTGTTCGATGATTTTACGGCGCATGGGTTCCTAGGTGCGCAACTTCCGCGGAAAGTGTTATGCGGAGTTGCATCCACCGCTCACCGACTGAGGGTCGGGGAGGGCTTGTGATCAGTGAACGGCGGGATAACCGGGGGTTAACCCGGCATTCCACCGACGACGCGTTTAGGAGCGCGCGCTGATGGGAACCGGGACGGGCGGAGCAAAAAAGCGCTCCGGCATCGAAACAAAGGGTGCGGGCCCGTAGGTCAACGGGCGGGAAAGGGGAGGGGGTAGCTCGGATCCCAAGGAGACAACAAAGACCTCCGCTTTCTTGTCGACCTTGACGGTGACGGGAGCTTTTTCCTCATGGGCTTGGGCTGCGGAAATTTTCTTACACATCGAGCAGGGGTGCTTGCCATCGAAGGTCTTTGAGACGGCTTCAGCGATGGATCCCGTGCGGGAAAAGTCCTTCACCATCCCAGCCCACGCCACGCTCTGCAGCATGGCCCAGTGACCGCCGGCAATCATAAAGAGGGCCAGCGCCATCACCATGGTCATGATAGGGCGACGGAAGTTCATTGGCATGTTTTGTTACACTGGAAGAAAGGATCCGCAAGAGAAAATCGACGAATCGAAAAAAATCGTCGGTGAATCGTACGCGAGCCCATTTTTATGGTCATGCTCTCTATCTTTTTCGACTTTTCATCACTAGCCACCACCTGATTCCGTGATAGATTTGCACGGATGAAGTTGCACCTTTTGCCGGCTCTCGCATGCACTACGTTGCTCTCGGCAACCATCCATGCCGCCGAACCAATCCCCTATCCTTCCACAAAATGCATTGTGTCGGATGAAAAGCTCGGAGAGATGGGGCCACCCATAATGGTCGATTACAAGGGGCAGCAGGTCGGCTTCTGCTGTAAGTCGTGCATCGGTGACTTCGATAAGGATCCCGTAAAGTATCTCGCCAAGCTTAAGGTATCGGCCGCAAAGCCCTGACCTCTTTCACCCTTTCACTTTCCACTTTTCACCCTATCCCATGTCCGATTCCCGCTACGATTCCCTAGCCCGAGTTCTCACCACGCACTCCACGAAGCTGAAGGCCGGTGAGCGTGTCCTCATCGATGTTGCCGACACGCCGGAGGAGTTCGTGATCGCCCTGATCCGTGCTGCTCGCGCCGCCAAGGCAGAACCCCATGTGGTGATGCACTCCGGACGCATCAGCCGTGAATTGGCCTTGGGCGTCACCGGCTCTCAGGCCGAAACCATGGCCTCGATCGATCTCGCTCGCCTGAAGAAGATGCAGGCCTATATCGCCGTGCGTGGTTCCCAGAACATCTCCGAGATGGCTGACGTGCCGCAGTCCCAGATGGCTCTGCTCTCGGCAAAGCTCCGCCCCGCCCTCGACTACCGGATCAACAAGACCCGCTGGGTGGTGCTGCGTTGGCCCACCCCCTCGATGGCTCAGCAGGCTCAGATGAGCACGGAAGCCTTCGCCGAATTTTTCTTCCGGGTCTGCACGCTCGACTACGCTGCGATGATCCCCGGCATGAAGGCGCTCAAGGCTCTCATGGACCGCACCGACAAGGTCCACATCAAGGGTCCCGGCACCGACCTCCGCTTCAGCATCAAGGGGATCGGCTCGGTCATTTGCGGAGGCGAGCACAACATCCCGGACGGTGAGGTCTTCTCCTGTCCGGTGAAGGATTCCGTGGAGGGTCATGTCACCTTCAATGCACCGACGCTGAACCGCGGGATCGCCTTCGACAACGTGCGCCTCGAGTTCTCGAAGGGGAAGGTCATGAAGGCAACAGCCAACCATACCAAGGCGCTGAACGAGATCCTCGACACGGATGCCGGAGCACGCTTCATCGGAGAGTTCTCGCTAGGGTTCAATCCGCATATCCTTCACCCGATGCGCGATATCCTCTTTGACGAGAAGATCGCGGGATCGTTCCACTTCACCCCCGGTCAGGCCTATGAGGTGGCTGGGAATGGAAACAAGAGTGCCATCCACTGGGACATGGTCTGCATCCAGCGCAAGGACTATGGCGGCGGCGAAGTCTGGTTCGACGGGAAGCTGATCCGCAAGGATGGCCTCTTCCTTCCTCCTGCTCTCCAAGCACTCAATCCAGATCGACTTCTGGGCAAGGAGAAGGAAAAGACCCGCAAGGAGACCCAAAAAAGGGCGACCAAGCGGGGCGCGTAGTCTTTAGTATTACGATCTTAGCGGCATTACATTTGACCACCGCTTTTCCATGATCAAACGACACATCCGGGAATATATCCGGAAATTCCACGAACTCCTCGATGCGAAGGATGCTCCACACTCAGTGGCGGGAGGAACCTCCATCGGCGTTTTCTTCGGATTCCTTCCGATCTTTGGTTTAAAGACCCTGGGCGCCATGGGAGCCTCCATGGTGACGCGTTGCAGTGTGGTGGCCTCGGTGGTCGGCGTCTCCCTGCACGACCTCTTTCTCCCCGTCTGGCCACTGATCCTGCGTTATCAGTTTCAGGTAGGCTTTTGGATCCTGAGCCGC
>JAIOPL010000029.1 GCA_021413925.1 Verrucomicrobiota bacterium | reverse complement strand
ACAGAACCTTCCAGCTTTTGAGCATTCATCCTTTTGAGAAAGTTCCTATCCATGAGCTACTTACAGAAACCGACTTCAAATCTTACATGCCTCACAAAAATAACCAATTGATGCTGTGGGACTTATAACCGGACGCTTGTGAATCTTTATCATTGTCTTTGAGGCAATTTTTATCTCAAAGCGAATCGAGATAGCTCACAAAAAGGAGCTTTGGTGGAAGTCCTCTTTAGCAAATTTAGCAACAGCAGCGATAGGCATCATACTTGCCATACCAGCGGCCACGATTGAGGCTTGGTTGTTATTTGGGTGGGGGTCACAAAAGCAAATCCATCCTACCTTGTGGTGGGTGGCCTGTATTCTATATGGAGTTGTGCTTCATTGGACTGTCTGGTTGCTTTGCTACCATATCTCTTGGAGGACAGAAGCATTTATTCTAGCTCGCTGCCTCTCTATCAGCGGCAACGAAGAAAACCTGAGGATACCAGTCAGAAATGCCCATAGGTGGTCATACGGGTTTTTCGCACTCATTGTACTCCTTGGATGTATTAATAATGCCAGCATACTATTTCTTTCAAATTAAAGGTCGGTCGAACCAATTACTGGAGCGAAAAACCTTTGGTGATCGCCTTGCCTTTTTCCCTCCGTCACAAAAACGATCGTTTTTTAAGCAACTCCATGTGGAGTTGTTTTTGTGAACTATCACCGACTCTAAAATCGTCTCAGAATCTAAGGCTCAAAAACCGACGAACCCCCCGAGCTCAAGGCTTGGAAGTTTCGATGCACCGCCAGGCCTGCAAGCGAACCAAGCCTCTGGGAAGAGGCGCGGAGAAGTTTCTGTAGGAAAACCCGAAGGGCGGCACGGCTTTGCGGGAGCAAAGTGCCGTTCAAGCTGTAGAAAAGGCGCGTGGGAACGCGGCTTAGTCATTCGAGGGGTAGGCCGAGAAGTCTTCGGATCAGTAGATCCGAGGATGCCTGATCGGGGACGATCGGCAGACAAATCCTACTCCGTGCTTTTGACTCACTCGTTCCCACTCGTCTCGCCTTTCAGGCTACCTGCGGCAGTCTATCTCGAACTTTCCCCAGATCTCGATTCAGCACTCGGCGTTGCGAGCGCAGCAGAACGCCGCGGAGCGCGGAAATCCCAAGCCTTAACCCTGGCCGTAGGAGGATTCGACTAGCTGCGCCACATCTCTGTAACCGTAATCGACTTCGTAGATCTGCTTGAAGCATTCGACGGCCTTCTCTGTTTCGTTCATGGACCGATAGACGCTCCCTAGATTGTAGAGCAGGTCCTTCTTGACCGAATCCATCCCGACCAATTCGGAGACGGCATCGGAGAGCGTCTTCGCTGCAAGATCGTTCATGTTGCGGGCCACATAACACTGCCCGAGCTTGCCCATTGCCTTGAGGCGGATGCTAGGGTTCATACGAGCCCTCTGGAAATGACCGATCGCATCCTGCGGTTCCCCCGCATCCATCAGGGCAACTCCCAGATCGAAGTGGGCGATCAGATCCGTGGGATTTCGGTCGACACGCTCGCGTGCCTCCGCGAGGACAAATGATGCACGCTGCTTCCGCAGCTCATCCATCTCCTCACGATAACGGGGAGCCTCGGGATCATCAGGTGATGAGGCCAGATACTCCTCTCGTGCCGTGAAGGCATCGTCGATCTGGCGCAACTGCAGGTCACTGATCTTCCGGCTGATCGTGGTGTCGGCGCCTCCGGAGAGTCCAAGCACGTATCTATACCACTCGAGAGAGTTCTCCAAATCCCCTTTCTGCTCGTAGAGCTCCGCCACCTTGCGGGATTTATCAACACTCTGGGGTTCCGCCTGCACGGCGGCGGAGAGTTCCGCGATCTGGTTGTCGATCATCTCGTCGCTTTTGACGACTCGGGACTGCTGCTCCAGAGAGACGGCCTCCTCCTTGTTCTTGATGAGGTCACGGTAGCTGTCGGCAACTTCCCATCCGCCCTGCTGAACCGACTGGGAGGCCGAGGCGTCCTTGCTACCCTTCATGGCAACCATGTCATTGGGATTGATCGCCAAGAGTTTGTTGTAAAGTTCTACGGCGCGCGCCGGATCTCTTGGCTTTCCGTTTTCATCCCTCTCCATACAGAAGGAGGCGTAGCGGTTTATTTGAACTTTATCCTTGGGATTACCCTCGAGGGTTGTCTCGAAGGCAAAGAAGGCCAGCTCCTTCATGGGTGGATCCCATTTTAGGGCAGCTTCCTGGAGAAAGGTGTTCGCCTGAGCGTTGAAGGGATCATCGGCTAAGATTTCTTCCAACAGAGGGAGGAGAGCCAGAAGATCATCTTTTCTTTTGAGCCCTCCGGCCTTCATAAGAGCCATCGAGGATCCTCCACCAAGACCCGAAAAGAACCCTTTCTTGATCGTCTTTGATTTCTCGATCGCGGCCTTGCGGGCCAGTTTCCTGCCGTCCAAAAAATCGGGCATGCTTTGGAGCAATGTCTGGCAGATCTGGATGACATAGGGGAAGTTCTTCTGCTCCATGGCGCTGACGGCCTTAAGCCAGGACTGCTTCTGCTGGGGAGAGAGATCTTTCTGAGTTTTCAAGGGAGAAAAGAATTAGCAGTACGGCCCTGCTTCCGCAAGTGGCTCAACCAAAGGTTGTCCGAGGATTAGCCAAGGAACGCGGGGGTCACCGCAAGGGAGGCCGAGATCGTCGAGCCCGCGGCAATATGCTGAATCCCTTTCTTCTGCTCGAAGGGAACGGGAGGGTTGTGATCCGGCAATCCCCAGCAAGGTTCGATGCATACGAAGGGATCACCGTTGCTCCAGAGTGTCAGATAGGGAGCCTCGGAGTAATCGCACTCGATGCGATGTCCCAGTGCAGGGGCCTCCAGAACGAAGCGACGGTCGCTGACTCCTTCCAGATCCAAGAGAAAGGAGCCGGGAAGATCCTTTTTCGAGAAAGGCATCTCGCCGCCGGCAAAGGGAATTTCCTTAATAGTCCCGTCGAGGAAATCGCCCGGAGCCATTTCCCTGCGATAGTTGCCGGCCGGCAGAAGAACCCTGGCGCTCTCCAGGGAGCCGACTTCAAATCCGGGATGCCATCCGAAACTCAAAACCACGGGGTGGTTCTCGCAATTTTCAAATTCGAAACGCATCCGCATGCTTCCCTGCGAGATGCCATAGATAAGGCGCATCGCCACCTTGTAGGGATAGGCATCCGCTGGAATCTCCGCGGGATCGACATGATAGGTCATCGTCCCAGTCGCGAGATCGACCTCGGGCTGAGGGAATGCATGACTGCGGACAAACCCGTGGTTCCCCCCCTTGATCGGGTGCCCCTCGCACACCGATTCCTGCTTCCAGAGGCGATGGACAAAATAGCCCATCACCGTGGCGTGGTTGCCCCAGCCCGAAGCGGGCTTCTCCACCTGACCGTCGCGCCAGAGGAAACCTTCCCACTCCCCCTTGCCATTGCGGAGGGCTAAACTCACCGGTTCCGCACCGATCCGGCAGATGATAAGGCGCAGCCCAGTTGTCTCATCAGTGATCTGGTCAAGAGGTCCGGCAACGGATTCCAGGACTTTGTGGGTAAACATGGGAAAAGAATGCATTATGAATTATAAATTATGAAGCTCTAAGGAACTCCAAGAAACCGGCGAATAAATCCCATGGAACCCGTGAATCTCCGCGACGAAGAACTTAAAGAAAGCTTCGCCCGTTCTTCCGGGCCGGGAGGCCAGCATGTGAACAAGGTTTCTACGGCCGTGACGCTTACCCATATCCCGAGCGGCCTCTCTGTGACGGTCACCGACTCACGCAGCCAGAGCATGAACCGGAAGATAGCCAGAGAGCGCCTTTCGGCAAAGCTCACCGAACAAATAATCCTTAGGCGACAAAAGGCTAGGGCGGCCGCAGCCAAGACTCGCCGCAGACTTGCCCCCAGATCCCGCTCTGAGAAGAGAAAGCTGGTCGAGGGAAAGCGTCACCGCTCCGAGGTGAAGAAGGGGCGTTCCCGGGTCAGCGAATGAGTCCCATTAGGAGGATTTGGTACGCCGAAATGTGGAGATTTCATATTTTTTACCCGCCTTTGTTACCTGTGCCCTTTTTCATTTCATCATTCATCCTGCTTACCTCATTCTTGTTCCGTGACTTCCCCCACTCACTTAAACAAAGGCTGGAGCGTTGCGCTGGCAGGACTCGGTATCAACCTCGCCCTAGGAGTGCTCTACACATGGAGCATGTTCAAGGGAGCCATCGAAAAGGATTTTGGTTGGAAGGGCTCCCAACTTAACGACCCCTACGCCCTCTGCTGTCTGGTCTTTGCCTTTTCGATGATCCTGGCCGGAAGATGTCAGGATAAGCTCGGCCCCAGGGTTACAGCTACCATCGGCGGCCTGCTTGTTGCAGTAGGTTTTGCGCTGATCTCCACAACCAACAGCTACGGCATCTGGGTACTCGGCTTCGGGGTACTCGCTGGCATCGGCATCGGCTTCGGTTATTCCTCGGCCACACCCCCTGCGCTGAAGTGGTTCCCCCCCTCCAAAACCGGACTCATCGCAGGCATTGTCGTTGCTGGGTTCGGTCTCGCCCCGCTCTATCTTGCTCCGGCTTCCGATTTCCTGCTGCGACACTTCGGGCTTCTCCAATCGATGCTTTTCTTTGGTGTCGTCTTCGCCGTCATCGTCTGTGGCTTATCCCAGCTGCTGGTAAATCCTCCTGCTGGTTACTCTCATGTGGCGAACCGCAGTACGGGAGGATCGATGGCCTTGCCCTCTCCTGATCTCTCACCCGGACAAATCATCAGAACCCCTTCGTTCTGGCTTCTCTGGGTTCTCTACTTCATCGGAGCTGGAGCGGGACTCATGGTCATCAGCAGCATCAGCGGCATGGCCAAGAAGTCCATGGGCGAGTCGGCCTTCATCGCCGTGGCCGTGATGGCAATTGGCAATGCGGGTGGGCGCATCGTGGCAGGAATCCTCTCCGACAGAATCGGAAGACGCTGGACCCTCATGCTCGTCCTGCTGATCCAAGCCGCCCTGATGTTTGCTGCAATACCTATCACCTCCTCTTCGGGAGGTGCCAAGTATCTCATTGTTCTGGTGGCCACATTCATCGGCTTCAACTACGGCGCCAATCTCTCGATCTTTCCATCCCTCGCTAAGGACCTCTGGGGACTCAAGAACTTCGGAATGAACTATGGCTGCCTCTTCACTGCATGGGGTGTTGGAGGATTCGCTCTCAGCAGGCTTCAGCAGATGCTGAAGGCAAGCAGTGGAAGCTTTGATTCCAGTTTTATCACAGCCGGATTGCTCCTGATCCTGGGCGCCGGGCTCACCTTCCTGATTAAGCCTTCAGAGTCACGTCACTCCTGATCAGTCCTTACCGACAAGAGGTTTATCATCCTTCCGCCGTCCATAGGCGATCCTGCTGTGGTGCATACTGCTGAGACTTGAGACAAGTGAGGCGGCGATCTGTTGGAGCTGGCAAACCGTGACGGGAGCCTCGTCATACTGCCCGTCATCTATCCGGTCCTTGAGGAGATCATGGACGAGGTCGTCCAGTCGCTGGGGAGTAGGTCGCTCCAGACTCCGTGAGGCGCTCTCGGCGGCATCGGCAAGACCCATGATAACAGCCTCCACGGTCTGAGGCTTGGGACCGGGATAACGGTAGCTCTCCTCGCTGACTTTCGGAATATCCTCGGGACGAACATTCATGAGGGAGCCTCCGGCACGGGCATCTTTCTCCTGTTGACGCGCACGCTGGTAGAAATATTCGACAACAGTCGTGCCGTGGTGCTGTTTGATCGTATCGATAACTCGGCGATTCAGTTTGTTTCGGACAGCGAGATCGACCCCTTCCTTAACATGGGAAAGAATGACCAGAGCGCTCATGGTGGGTGTTAATTCATCATGGAGATTCTCGCCGGACGGCATGTTTTCTGTGAAGTACTCAGGCTTCACCAGCTTGCCGATGTCATGGAAGTAGGCGGAAACCCGGCAGAGTGTGGCATTGGCACCAACTTTCTCGGCGCAAGCCTCCGCGAGGTTAGCCATCGCCAGCGAGTGATGGTAGGTGCCGGGTGCCTCGAGGCTAAGTCTTCGGAGCAGGGGATGATTGAGGTCCGCCATCTCAAGCCAGGAAATCTCCGTGGTGATCCCAAAAAGCTTCTCGATCATCGGAAGGGAACCGCTGACCAGAACGGCGGTCAAAATCCCCGTGCCGACGGCAAGAGCGCTTTCGATACCAAGACTCCACCAGTCCGTGGAGGTGAGGCTATCCCAAAGGATAGGACCGATCAGGCCGGACATGACTGCCAGAATCCAGACGGCGATACCTGAATAAAAACCTGCCCTCAGAAGCCTCGATCGGCGGCGGACACGAAGGGTTGAGAGAACGGCTACAAGACCACCGGTGATCGCCAGCAGAAGCAGCACGGGGTCTCTCGTGACATGAAGGACCGACCACCAGAGCGCACCGACCAGACATGCCGAAAGTCCGATCTGGGGCCCCATCAGCACGGAAAGAATTAAAGGCGCAAACGCGTAGGGAAGAAGCAGAGCGACCAGGCGATCATCCAGACGTCCCTCGATTGCCTGGCCTTGCAGAAACTCACCGATCCCGACCTGCAATAGGATCACCCCCAGAAAAAGAGCGAGCGAGGAATTTTTCTTTAAGGACGAATCGTTGCTGACCACCGGTTGGACAACGGCAAGGGCAAGCACAAGGAGAGCGTATAGTAGATGCTTGAGCGGATCGCGCGCATCTCCTGCCAGGCAGAACAGGGCAAGGATTCCTGCCGCTGCAAGGACTATACCAAAACGCAGCAGACGCCCCTCCTCAAGCATGCCGAACATGGTCTCCCTGCTGGCAAGGCGTGACTTCCCGCAACTCATACCCCGGGCGGCGAGCCTCTGTTTTTTTAGGAAACGGAACATGGGATGATTAATCAAATACGGGACTCTTGGAGTCCGCGATGCTCCTTATAGGCAGTGATGATGGCCCTAACCAGAGGGTGACGAACGACATCTTTTTCGCCGAAAAGATGGAAGTTGATTCCCGGAGTGCTTGCCAGTGCGCCAATCGCCTCAATCAGACCGCTCGGCTTGTTCTTAGGAAGATCGATTTGAGTCCTGTCGCCCGTGATCACGCACTTCGAACCGATCCCGATGCGAGTGAGGAACATGAACATCTGCTCGGTGGTCGTATTCTGAGCCTCATCCAGGATGATGAATGCCTTGTTTAGGGTTCTGCCACGCATGTAGGCCAAGGGAGCGATCTCAATGATGTTCCGCTCGATGGCGCGCTGGATTTCCTCAGGTTCCAGCATGTCGTGCAGAGCATCGTAGAGAGGGCGAAGATAAGGCAGTATCTTTTCCTGCAGTTCCCCGGGCAGGAATCCCAAGGCTTCACCGGCCTCCACAGCGGGTCGCGTGAGGATGATCCGGCTTACTTTTTCCGCCTTGAGGGCAGCGACGGCCTTGGCAACGGCAAGGTATGTCTTTCCGGTTCCAGCAGGACCGACACCGAAAGTGATATCATGGGTATCGATGGCCCGGAGGTAATCTCGCTGGGACAGGTTCTTCGGAACAACGGGTGGCTTGCGCGGAGAACACTGAATCCGTTCCTGATAGAGGCCTTCAAGAGGAGAAGGAGTAGAAAGCGGCGAGCAACCATCGGGACCCGGGTGAGCTGGAGGGGACACTGAAGGCTCGGAATGCTCGAGGGCGAAAAGAAACTCATCCCGTCCGATCACTCCCCCCAAGGAAACGACCTGGCGGAGTTCAGCGATCACGTGCCGGGCCTTGGTCACGGATTTGTCATCACCCTGGATCTTCAGCCACCCGTCACGGCTTGTGATGCGAACACCAAAAGCCCTCTCCATGAGTCGAAGCAATTTCTCATCGCCGCCGTACAGAGCTTGCAGGGCACGGGCATTGTCGAATTCCAAAGTAACCTCTTCCGCGAAAGCTGACGCCTTCTTCGGATTGCGGGCAGGACCCTGCTTTCTTTTCTGTAATGGTCTCTTCAACGACAACGGCTACTTATAGCCGTAAACCAACGCCCACGGAGTGCGATCCTCGGGGGATTTGAGGATTTGGACGATGGCAAAAAATGTTCCCGTTGCCTTCGGGCTGACTCTTGCTCCGGCAAAACGTCCCTTCTGCCAGCTTTCGGCATCAACAAGATTGCCGTTGTCGTCGTAAATGTGAACGGAAAGGGTCGCTCCCTTCACATCGGAGGCCATCAGGAACCAATAATTATTTCCCTTGAAGAGTTGCGAGCTGACAGCCTTTTTGTCCCGAACCCCGAGGTCGCCGCCCCAGGCATCCTTACGAATGGAGTATCCCTGTTTATAATAGGGTAGAGCCGCCTCATAGGCGAACGAGAGGGCATCGTCCACCGTGGCGCGGAGCAGGCAGGGTGAGCAGGCGGCGAGCAACATCGCTACCAAAACAAATCGCTGGGTCCGTGCGCCAAATCCACTGAAAAGAAGAAATTTCATGATCAGTTTCCGGTGGTCCCTTCAACAATCTGCTGGTTCACACCATGAGTGAGGTCATGGATTGATTTGACCTGTTCAGGGGTGATTTTATCTCCCCCCTCGTTGACAATAGGGCCGATTTTCCTCAGTACATCCCGAATGCTGGCAACCAGCGGATTCTTCCGGAGTCGTCCTCCCATGGAGCCGATGCAGCGATCGAAATAATTCACCAGCTCGGGCTGATGAAGAAGTTCTATGCCATCCTTGGAAAACCCGCCACTCACGATCGAGGTTAGCACCTCGGTACCCCGGAGCCATCCGCCCAGACTCACCAACTGCGAAAGATCCTGATCGTTGAGTTCCTGCATGGCGCCGCGGACATCCTGCAGGGCACCGTCAAACTCCGCCCGGACACCTCTCCAATCCCGCTGATCGGCCTTGTCTGTGATGCTCTTGCTCCGGGCAATGACCGACTTGCGGACATTGATCGCTTCCGCGAGCGTCAGAACCTGGCGACCGAGTTCCTTCACGCGCTCAGCATCCTCGGCCTCGACGGCCACAAATCCTTCAGCGATCACATTTCCGAGAAGAAGGGCCGTGCGTGCGCGGTCCTCAGGTGTGCGAACCTTGCCGTCACGGAGCTGACCCTTCCAGTTCGGATTGCCGAGTTTGTCGAGAACAGCAAAAATTTCGCTGGGTACCGGCACCACCACTTCCTCAACGGCCGCAGCTGGAAAATCGGAAAGTGAGATCTTCTTAGGAGGAGTGTCTGCCCTCATGATCGGAGGGGAGATTAGAAACAGGCAAGCGATAGCCGTGCTGATTGAAAAAAGATGATTCATCGGAAATTGGGAAAAAATACCCTCGCCGAGAGGGGTCTCGCTATGGAGCATGGGCGAATCGTAGTTCACACGCTTTTGGTTGACTTCAATCTGTAATGGACCGGGAAAGATTACAACACATTCTTGATAAGGCAGCGGCCAAGCGACTCCTCGTTATTGGCGACCTGATGCTGGACGAGTTTGTCTGGGGAAATGTGGGCAGGATCTCCCCCGAGGCACCGGTGCCCATCGTGGAGGTACAGAGCGAGTCCAGCTATCCCGGCGGAGCGGCAAACGTGGCACGCAATCTTCGGGAGTTTACCTCCTCGGTCACCATGCTTGGAATAGTGGGGGTCGATGCCTCCGGTGAAAAGCTCACAGGGCTACTGAGAAACGAGGGGATATCCATTGAGGGCCTCTTCACGCATCCTTCCATCCCGACTATCGTGAAAACCCGGATCATTGCCCAGCGCCAGCAGGTCGTCAGGGTGGACCGCGAACAGCGCATGGCACCTGGTTCGGAAAGGCAGGATATCCTTAGCAAGACACGCCAGCTGGTTGGAGAGGCCGATGCCGTGCTTATTGAGGACTACGGCAAGGGATTTCTCGACCAAGGATTGGTGGATACCGTCCTAGAAGAGGCACGGGACAAGGGCGTGATCGTCACCTGCGATCCCAATCCCAAAAATCCCCTGGAATGGCCTGGCATTGCCACAATCAAACCGAACCGTTCCGAGGCCTTCGCCGCCGCCGGTATTCCACTTTCCTCTCCTGTTCATCCCGTTGAAAACGACGCTGCCCTCATGAAGGTGGGTGAAATCCTTCTCAACCGCTGGAATGCCGGCGCTCTCCTGATCACCCTGAGCGAGCAGGGCATGATGCTCTTCCGCAAGGGGCTGCCGCCTTATCACACGCCGACACGCGCCCGGGAAATATTCGATGTTTCCGGTGCGGGTGACACTTCCATCTCCCTCTACACACTAGGCATCACAGCGGGAGCCAATCCGGAGGAGGCGGCCGAACTGGCCAACCATGCCGCTGGCATCGTCGTGGGCAAACTGGGTACCGCCACCTGCACACGCGCTGAACTGGAAGCGAGTTTCAGGGATCTCGCTGAAACATGAGCGGCGCCCAAGGTCTGCGTCCCGCCCTCTTTGTCGACCGCGACGGAACGCTCATGGTCGAGGTCGACCATTGTCACGACCCCGCAGATGTCAGAGCCTATCCTGGTGCCGCGGAAGTACTCGCTCAAGCACGCTCCTTGGGCTGGGCCGTGATCATGATCACGAATCAGAGTGGCATCGGCCGGGGATACTTTACCGTCGAACAGTTCGAATCCGTGCAGGCGGAGCTTTTCCGCCAACTCAACGGGGAAGTCGAGGCCTCCTACATGGCACCGGACCATCCTGACAACCCATCACCACGCCGCAAGCCGGCACCCGGCATGATCCTCGAGGCGGCATCTGAGCACGGAATTGATCTCAAGCGATCCTTCATGATCGGGGACAAGGGGATCGACATCGAGTGCGGCCGGAACGCGGGCGTGCGCACCATTCTCGTGGAGACAGGCTACGGAAAAGAACATCTTGGCTGCGGGGCCGACTTCATCGCGCCGACCGTCACCGAGGCTGTTCGTCTTGTGCTCGACGGTGACCATTGAATCTTTCAATCGCTGAGTCGTTGAATCCTTTTTGACCATGAGTGCTATCACCTCCAAAACCTCAATCGCCCTCGTTATCCCGGCCCGCTGGGGATCTACGCGATTCCCAGGGAAGTGCCTCCATGCGATAGCGGGAAAACCGCTGGTCCAGCATGTCTGGGAACGTTCTCTCCAAGCAAAAGGGATCTCCGGTGTCCTGATAGCCACCGATGACGACCGGATTGCCGAGGCGGCGCTCAATTTTGGGGCCGATGTTGTGATGACATCGCCCGATCATCCGAGTGGCACTGACCGGATTGCCGAAGTAGCGGTGAGACTCAAGGAAGCGACGCACTTCATTAATGTCCAAGGTGATGAGCCGATGATCGATCCTCTCCTGATATCTTTATTGGCCAAGACTCTGAAGCACGACCCTAAGATCGGTATGATCACCGCGGCGACCCCCTTCACCGATCCCCAGGAAGCCGATGATCCTAACTTCGTGAAGGTAGTGATGGGACGGCATGACGAAGCACTCTATTTTTCACGGAGCAGGATCCCGTATCAGCGCGACGCGAAGGACAAGACAAGCGCTGTAGCACCGCTGCTCCATGTCGGCATCTATGGATACCGCAGGGACGTGTTGCGCAAATTGGTCCGCTTCACCCCAACCCCCCTCGAGCAGTGCGAGAAACTGGAACAACTCCGCGCCCTGGAGAACCGCATCCCAATCCGTGTGGTCATGACCTCCCATCGCGGCTTTGGGGTTGATACGCCCGCGGATGCTGCGCGTGTAGAGAAGATGTTGCGATCCTGATAAGGATCCGAAAGTGAGGGGTCCACCAACCGCTTGCTCAGAGCCCGAACTCGAGTTGATTCCCGCCGGTGAGCGACCAGGCGTCGATGCCGCGACGCCGTAGGTCCAAGGCGAATTGATCGGCATAGCCATGCAGGGTTAAGACACGGCAAGGCTTCACGAGATCGACCATCTCCATCAGTTCGCCATAATCAGCATGGTCGGAGAGGGGAAAGACAGCATCGCATCCGTATCGATAGACAGCCCCTTCATCGAGACCCCAGCCCGTGATCATCGCAACTCTCTTTTCGGTGATTTTTTCGAGCATCGCAGAATTCTTCGTCATGGGGGGACAGATTAGGACATGCCCCGCAATTTGCTCAGGCTCAAAACGCCCATAAGGCGGGAAAACCGCTCCGAGTTCCTCATAAAGACGAGTCATCTGCCAGATAGAGCCGTGCAGCATCACGGGTAGTTCAGACCCCGTGAGTGCGGCCAGGATTTCCTGAGCCTTGCCAAGAGAGTATCCGAGAAGCACGGGCACTGAGCCCTCCGCCAGGGTGGAACGGCAGAATTCCAGAATATGGGCAATCGTTTTTGCGGCCGGGGGAAAGTTGTAATGAGGCAGACCGAATGTCGTCTCCATGATCAGCGTATCGGCCTGGACGCATTGTGCCGCTTCGCTGGAGAGCCCGGGTCGCAGCTTGAAGTCACCCGTGTAGAGCAACCGCTCCCCATCCCGATCGATCAGGACTTGAGCCGATCCCAGAACATGTCCCGCAGGAAGGAGCGTGGCTTTGAAGGATCCGAACTCCCTCTCCTCGCCGTACTTCAGGACATGCTGCACCTTACCACCCGACCCCATGCGAGCTCGCATGAAGCGGGCCGTAGGCTCTGTCAGGATCGTCCTCTGGTGGTGACCCGTATGGTCACTATGGGCGTGGGATATGAACGCGAAGGGGCGCGTTCCCCGAGGATCCAACCAGAGATGATCGCAGCTTGGAAGATAGACCCCCCGATCATAATGCACCGCGATCATGACGTCATGATGATGCGGCCTTCGTGAACCGGTGCGGATAGCTCGGCTTCCAGCGCGCCCAAAGTAGGAAAAAGATCCCGATAAAGATCATGAACAGGGAGAGAAATTGTCCCCTAGTGAGCATTCCAGTCAACGGGGCATCGGGTTCCCTGAAGCATTCACCTAGGAATCTTACAACGGCATAGGCGATGAAGAAAACTCCTGTCAGGACACCATTGGCAAGTCGTACCTGCGTCCGGAGCATCCAGAGTAGAGCGAAGAGGAAGAGTCCCTCCAGTCCCGCCTCCACAAGTTGGGATGGATAGCGCGGAGCGATCTCGACGGCCAGCAGTTCATGAAGCGGTTGAGAAGCGGCCACCCCGGCAATCACCGCCTCGGGAGATCCCAACGAGGGGTCGACGGCAACAGTCTTGGACAGCAACCGGTCGAGATGCTCCGGAGGGTAGATGAGGATCTCTTTCGGAAACTGGACTGCCCAGAAGGCATCGGTCACACGGCCATAGAGTTCGCCGTTGATGAAGTTGGCACATCGTCCGAAAAAGACTCCGACCGGGCCCACCACCACGAGATTGTCGGCAAGATTCCGGAAAGAAAGCCTGTGTCTACGAGCGTACCAGATCGTGTAAAAGGTCAGGCCAAGAATGCCTCCATGACTTGCCATCCCACCTTCCCACACGCGGAAGAAAATCAGGGGATCATGGAAAAACCGGTCGACATCGTAAAAGAGCAGGTAACCGAGACGTCCCCCTAGGAGTACCCCGAAGAGCGCACCCATCGTGATAAAATCCGTCACTTGATCAGGGCGCAGATCGGAATATCCACGCTTCGCAAGATGCTTATAGAGCAGGATACCGACGATGAACCCGGCCAGATAGGCCAATCCGTACCAGCGCAGTCCAAATCCCCCGATGTGGATCAGGAAGGGGCTCAGGTCATGGATATAATAAGCCAGCAGCATGAAAGAGGATCCTTGCGAAGAAGTCTGGAAGGGGCAATTTCTTTGACACGGAATCGGCTAGCACGATTATGCTCCGATATCGTGCAACTTACACTTCCTCCCAACATCCCTGTAGGTATTGGTATTGCTTTCCTCATGGCGCTCTTCCTTACGGGTTGCACCACAGTGGAAAACCGCCGCGATCTCTACTTCCCTCAGGTCGTCGAAGGACCTTACACAAGAATGCTCCACAGGGGCATCCCGAAGCAGAAGGTCCAAACCATCACGCTTCCCAAGGAGACCGGCGGCAGCAAGAACGTGATCAAGCCTCAGGGATAACCAAGTGTTGGGGGAAAGAGGCCGGACTTCCAAGGAACCCGGCCTAAGGAACCACTTACTGAGCCATCGGGATCGCTGAAGGCGAGGCTGATGCTTTTCCCTCTCCTCCATTCTCCGGGTGAAGTTTTTCAAGGATGGGCTCCACAGAGGGATCTGCCTTGATCATCGCATCATGCATTGCTTGGCGCATGGATTCCTCCGCCGCATGTCTCGCCTCGGGGGTCGTAGTGCCCTGCTTCGCTTGCTTGGCCGCAATGACGGCAGGATCGTTCTTCACCTGCTCATGGAGGGACTTGAGTTGCTGGCGCTCGCTCTCCGTGAGATTGGCCATTCCCGCAGGTTCATGGCGACCAAGATGTTGCCATGCATTGGCATTGGTTGAAGAGGAAGGAGAGGCAACTCCGCTCTGACTGCTTGGGCCACCTTGGCCACTCTCGTGTTTTCCTGCCCGTTTTGGAGGCATCATTTTAGCGAGGATAGGCTCGACGGTTGGGTCGACTGCGATCATCGCATCATGCATGGCTTTTTTGGCTTCCTCCATTGCTTGATGGGCAGCCTTCATTTTTTGATCTAGCTCAGGGTCCTGCTGGATCGCCTTGTCATGGGCAGCTTTAGCCTGGGCCCGTTCCGTGTCGCTGAGATTGACCATCGGACCATGACCACCTGGAGATGGCGGAGCAGGAATTTGGTCCGGGGCGTTGGTATTCTGAGCCTTGAGTGAAAGGGGTAAAAAGCCAAGAAGCAGCGCTATGAGCAATGGTTGTGTTTTCATCATGGGGAATAACACCGCGATTTCACAAAAGTTGCGAATTTTCGCGGAGACCCCTTTTTTAGACAGGCAAGGGATTTGGGGCCTTACACGATAGCGAACTAAAGCTCTTCCGGAGTGCCGAGGAGGTTCGATACGCGCTGAAGAAGTCTTCCTGCTGCGCCCCCATCGAGAACACGATGGTCGAAACTAAGAGTAAACTGTGCTTCCGTCACTGGAACGAACGCCTTCTTCTCCTGATTCCAGAACGGAGTAACCCGGCCCACCCCGATGCCAAGCAGGATGCTCTGTTCCGGCAGGGGAATCGGTGTCGCCATGGTAAGCCCGAAGACGCCGTAATTGGTGATCGTCGCGATGGAGCCCCCTGTATCGGATCCGGGAAGGCGCCTAGCACGGGCAAGTTCGACCAGGCGATTGTAGCGTTCGACAAGATCCACAAGAGGCGACTGATCGGCATGCCTGATGACAGGGACAAGAACTCCGTCCTCCGCCTCCACGGCAAATCCGATGTCGATGGATCGCGGGTGAATCACCCGGTCGCCGATGAGACGCCCTGCCACGGTGGGCATTTCTGAAAGAGTGATAGCCAGGGCTCGAAGTGCGTAGAGAGCTGGTCCCGCCTTCACGGCCTGAAGCTTGCGGTGGGCAAGTAGGATGTCGAGTTGGACAGGCAGGACCACGGTTGCAAGCGGTCTGGTCCAACTGCGACGCATGGCATCGGCCACAGCCACTCTCATGGAGGAGGCGGGGGAAATAGTGTTCCTCTCCAGATCCTGCAGGAACCTCTCCAGATCGTCGATCGTGACACGACCTCCGGCACCACTGCCAGCGACGCCGGCAAGATCGGCCGCATGAAGACCCAACTCGGCCATGCGGGCCTTCATTCGCGGGGAAAGGAAGCTCGCTCCTCCCGCGTGGGCGGGCACAGGAAGACCGCTGACGGTCGGTTCCACAGCTTTTCTAGAGGGCTTGATCGACTCCGCCTCGGCTGCTCCCGAAATGCCGGCAGCTTTTTTCTTCTTTGGCTTTTCCACCGGCGCGGGAGGAGCGTCGTTCAGTCCAAGTCTTTCAGCATCCTCTTCGCTGATTTCAAGATAGCCGAGTGTAGCTCCGACGGCGTAACTCTCGCCGATTGTCGCACTCAGTTCACGGAGGATACCGCCACAGGGAGCGGTGACACCCATCACCGCCTTGTTGGTCTCAACCTCGAGCAGATCCTTGTCAGCCTCCACACGGTCGCCAACCGCAAAGGTAACACGCACGATTGTTGCCTCGGCGATCGACTCACCAAGTTGGGGCATGATGATCGGGAGGAGATTGGGTGAGGCGGGTGACGGGAACATGGGTGTCTGCGGTTCGGGTGGGCGATGGACGATAAAAGTTAGAGTTCCAAAAGCTGCCTCAGGGAATTGGCCACGGAGGAGGCCGTCGGCCGATGGGTTCCCCAGAGGGCGGGATGATAAGGAACAGGCGTCTCCTTCGCATTGAGCCGCTGCGGGGGGGCATCCAGAAGACCAAACCCCTCGGTGGCGACACGCGCGATGACCTCTGCAGCAACTCCTCCCCAGGGCCATGCCTCCCCAACCACAAGCAGACGTCCTGTCCTGGCAACGGAGGCAAGGATCGTATCTGTGTCAATCGGACGTACCGTCCTGAGATCCACGACCTCGATGTCATAACCGTCCTGAATGAGCTCCTCGGCGGCAGCCAATGCCTCGTGAACCATGGCGCTGTAGGCCACGATTGTCGCGTCCCTACCGGGGCGTGCGATCCGCGCTTTTCCGAAGGGAAGCGCCTCACCGACTGTTGCAGGGAGACTCTCCGCCTTCAGATGATAGTAGAGGAACTTATGCTCACAGAATATCACCGGATCCTCCAGTTCGACGGCCTCCAGCAGCATCGTGTAGGCATCCTCGACGGTCGCAGGAGTCATCACGACTAGGCCGGGGTAGTGGGCGTAGATAGCCTCCATGCTCTGACTGTGGAACGGACCGCTTCCCGGCGTTCCTCCGCTAGGAAGCCGCACGACGATGGGGCAGGGTGTTCCGGTGCGGTAGTGGAGCGTTGCGGCCTGGTTGACAATCTGGTTGAAACCGCACGTGGAGAAGTCTGCAAACTGCATCTCAACGATGGGTCTCATCCCCTCGACTGCTGCCCCGATGGCAAGTCCCACCATGGCATCCTCGCTGATCGGAGCATCCAGAACCCGGCCCGGAAATTCCTTAGCCAGATTCTTTGTGGCCTTGAATGCCCCGCCAAACACACCGATGTCTTGCCCGTAAATGAAGACCCTTGGGTCCTCCTTCAGAGCCCTCTGCTGCGCCAGGCGTATGGCTTCAAGATAGGTGATGCTGCTCATGGGTTCTCTGGGCTAAGGATTCCGGCCAAGGGAAGGGGAGGCAAAGGCATTCCAATCCTCCTCAGCGGGATCCGGAGCAGGTTCCCTCATGACTTTGGAGGCAGTCTCCTCGACTTCTTTCTTGACGGCGTCGTGCCAGGAATCGGCTTCCTCCTCGGACAACCATTCCCTCTCGATGAGCGACTGCCTCGCGAGTTCCAGACAATCCTGTCCAAGCGGTGATTTCTTCACGGCCTCGGGGATGTAGGAGGCATCGTCGTGCTCACCATGCCCGACAAGCCTGAGAAGATCAGCAACCACCAACTGGGGGCCTTCTCCCCGACGGGCTGCGGTGACCGCTTCGCTAATCACTCCAAGACAATCGACGAGATCGGTGCCTACGGTGCGGTGGCCTGCCACGCCGTATCCAGTGGCCTTGGAAAGAAGATCAGAACAAGCAAACTGACGATTGTTGGGCGTCGAATAAGAATACTGATTATTGGCCACCACGACAACAAGCGGGAGGTTCTCAACCGCCGCCATATTCATTCCCTCATGGAAGCTTCCCGTCGAGGTGCCTCCTTCCCCGATGCAGGTGGCACCCACGACACCCTTCTCACCGCGAAAGCGCTTAGCCACAAGGCCACCGCAGACCGTGGAGACCATGGCCCCTAGGTGGCTGATCATCGCGTGATATCCCTCCGAGGGGCGTCCCCGGTGAATGTTCCCGTCGCGTCCCCGCATGGAGCCTAGGGAGGAGCCGAGATAGGTGCGGAGTGTGTCTAGAATGGTATCGCCGAAGGCAAGCCTTCCCGCCTGATCGCGGATGAGCGGAGCATAGATATCGCCCCGGCGAAGGTGAACTCCCAGCGCTACGCTCAAGGCCTCCTGCCCCCGTCCGAGGAAGACACCGCCTACGATTTTTCCGGAACGGCAAAGCGCGGCCAGCTTTTCCTCGACAAGACGGGCCTCCAGCATGGTGCGGTACGCACGCCGCGCTAAATCGCGATCCCCAGTACCGGCCGAGGACCCTTGGGAACTCTTTGTCTGGGACCTTTTGGTCTTCGGTGACTTGGCCGCGGGCATCGGATGAAGCTATCCTGAAGTCGGAGAAATTAGGAGCATTTTATCGGTGCGACGATCGGTGTGACCAAGCCGACGCTAATGCCAGATAATTTCCTCAGGGAAGGGATTTCCAAAGAAGAATCAGGAAGACCGCCAACACCGCGCAAAGCATCAGGAATTGTATCCGCGATCTGCGCTGCTCCGAAAGGGTCATACGGCGCGTCCCGTTGGCCTGCCGAAGCGGGGCATGGCGCTTGTCTTGGGGACGACCGACATGATCGGTTGCAGTAAGAACAGCGAGCTTATGGATCCTCTCCCGCTGCTTGCGCTCACGCTCCTCGAGCTTCTTGGGAAGCTCCTCCACCTTCCTTATCATCTCCTCCTCGAGCTTCCTGAGCCTGAGCTCCTGTTGCCGGATTTCCTCAAGATCCTTCTCGAGACGCTGGCGATCGTCGTTAATCGGAGCCTTCGCTTTCGGGCGCAATGGCGATTGTCCCGCTGGGCGTGGACGGACATTGCGGCGGCCGGGAGAGGGAGTCGGCATGAAGATAAGGACGACTTATTTGGGAGCTGTCAGCAGATGCCAGATCCAGACAAACAGGGCGGTCGTGCCGAGAATCAAGAGTGGCAGCGTGAAGGCTAGTCCGTTCTGAAGCCAGTAAGCGAATCCCTGCTCATCATCCCCACCCTCGTGGAAGAGCGCTCCGGCCTCGCCGTTCAACCCGGTCTCAGGATCCCCGATGGGAGCTATCTTGGCGTGAGAGCGGGCATAAGCTGCACGGGCCTCGTCGACGGTGCCGAGAGCACGGGTCAATTCGCGAGGCAGGTCACGGCCGTTCCATGACTTGGGTTCGATCTCTTCAAGGTTGTGAAGATGCTCCGCAAAGGAATCCTGAATGGTGTTGAGCTGTTCAAGACGGCGCTGGGCTTCCTCGGTCTCACGTTGGACCAGAATGATGGAGCGACCGAGTTTATCGGCGATCTCATTGCGTCCGCGCTCCAGTTCCTCCTGGCGACGAGTCAGTTCCTCAAGGCGCTCCTTCTCCTTTTCGATCTGATCCTGGCGCTGGCGCAGCTGAAGAAGTTCGGATTGCGCCCTCTTAACCTGATTCTGGAGTTCCTCAGCAGAGGGGTTTTGTTCGAGGTCCAGCAGCTCGTCGTTTTCTTCGTGAAAGTCTGACATGACCACTATGGGTAGCGTAGCGCTATCTTTTTGACCCGAAAAATCTTCAATTAGGCGGATTTTTTTATCGCTTCCCGAATATGGCAGACCCCACCCTGACTAGTGTGGCCCCCTCCTCAACGGCCACTTGATAATCTCCACTCATCCCCATGGAAAGCGTTCCGAGGGGAATCCCCGCCTTTTCGGACATCCGATCCCGCAATTCCCTGAGAGAGGCAAAGTAAGAACGCGACGATTCGGCTTCCGGCGCAAGCGGGGCCATCGTCATGAACCCCTCCACCTGAACACGCGGCAGGGCAAGAAGCACCTCCAGATCTCGCTCTAAGATCTCGGGTGAAAAACCATGCTTACTTCCCTCGCCCGAGACATTCACTTCGAGCAGAACGCGCGGGTGATGCCCCGTCTCGCCGGCAATCCGGTCGATGTCCTTGGCTAAGTCGGTCGAGTCGACTCCGTGAATCAATTGAAATAAGGGCAATGCCTTTCGGACCTTATTGGACTGGAGATGCCCGATGAGATGCCATTGTAGGCGCCCCGGGAGATTCGGGATCTTGATCAAAGCCTCCTGAACACGATTCTCACCGAAGATTTCCTGCCCGGCTTCCACGGCTTCACAAACGACATCGGCCGGGTAAGTTTTGGAGACTGCAATCAACTCAATCGTCGACACATCGCGGCCGGCACGATGCGCCGCGGTGGCGATATTCGCACGGACGGATTCGAGGTTTTCAGCGATGGAAGGCATAGTTTTACAGTCGGTTGTCGGCAGTCAGGGTCAGTGAATAGGAAGTGGTTTTTGCCTTGGGATTCATCACCTGATCACAGCAGACTCTGCCGATGCATATCGAGGGATTCAAGGTCTTCTGCGATCTCTGTGACACGGGAAATTTCTCCCGCGCCGCCGAAGCGAGCGGTATCACGCAGAGCGCAGTGAGCCAGCAGGTGCGGGCCGTGGAAAAACACTTCGGCGTACCGCTGATTGACCGCAGCAGGAAAACCTTCCAAATCACTCCCGAAGGGCGTGTCTATCTCGAGGTCTGCCGAGACATCCTCAACCGCTATGAGAGCCTTGGGACACGCTTCCGTGTTGCGCGGGGAGAACTCGGAGGCAAGCTACGCATCGCCAGCGTCATCAGTATCGCCCTTCACAATCTCCCGCCCCTGCTCAAGCAGTTTCGTAAGACCCATCCCGGGGTCGAGGTCAACGTCGACTACCGCAAAGCCGAGGAGATCTATGAGACCATCGAGGATGGACGCGCTGACCTCGGACTCGTAGCTTATCCCAAGGCCCGGCCGGGCTTGCGCGCCATCACCTGCTGGCAGGAACGACTAGTCCTCGTGATGCCTCCGGGACACCCTCTCTCGGGCAAGAAACCTCTGGGGCTCCAGCATCTCGACGGCCAACGCTTTGTTGGACTCACGCCGGACATCCCTACCCGCCAGTATCTTGACAAAACGCTGAGGGCAGCCGGAGTGCGGGTCTCCTATGTCGCGGAGGTGGAGAACATTGAGACCGTGAAGGGCGCCGTGGAAGCCGAGCAAGCGATTTCGATCATTCCCGAGACCTCCGTACGCCAAGAAATCAAGCAGGGCACCCTGACCACACGTCAACTCGATGCGGAACGGATGTGGCGTCCCATGGGCGCTGTCACTAAGCGGCCGATGCCTAAAAAACCGGCTATCCTCGAGTTCCTGAGCCTTCTCACCCCCCGGGCCAGTGCGCTAATAAGCGTTGTGTAGGCCAATGCAACAAACAGCTTCTAGGGATATTTCCGCGCGTGCATCTTCGGGAATTTGTGTCAGTTTCTGATCATCATGCTCCGTCGATCCATCTCCAGCTTACTGCCCATGGCTTTAGTGATTCTCTCCACGGCACTTGCCTCCGCCCAGCAAAGAAGTCTCTCCACGTCGCCTTGGACCTCACCTGCGCCGATCCTAACCACATCGACGGTCGCTCCGGCAACGCCTGCGCGGGTTTCAACTAATCCGATCGCCGCACCTACTACATCTTCCGCCGTGCCTCCGGCTATGGCCATGCAAACGCCCCAGGAGCTCCCCTCCCAAACCGGCGAACGCACCTCGTATAATTCGATCCGCGTCGATGGTCCCTATATAGCCATGACCTTCGACGATGGACCGAGCGCTGTGCTGACCCCACGCCTTCTCGACATCCTCAAGCAGCGTAACATCAAGGCCACCTTCTTCGTCCTCGGCCAGCTTGCGCAGGAGCACCCCGAGATCATTGCGCGCGCCATTGCCGAGGGCCATGAAGTCGCCAACCACAGCTGGGATCACAAGGCGCTGAACAAGCTCGGCGAAGGCGGTCTGCAGCACGAACTGGCCGACACCTCCGCGACGATCACCAAGACCACTGGCAAGCCGGTCACACTCATGCGCCCTCCTTACGGCGCCACCAACCCGCGCCTCAACAAGGCGATCGAGAAGGAATACGGCATGAAGGTCATCCTCTGGTCGGTCGATCCCTTTGACTGGAAGCGGCCCGGCCCCCAGGTCATCACTCAGCGCATCCTCGCCGGAACGCAACCGGGATCCATCATCCTCGCCCATGACATCCACCCCGACACCATCGCGGCGATGCCTGCAACCTTCGACGCCCTTCTCGCAAAGGGGTACAAGTTCGTGACCATCTCCGAATTGCTGGCGCTGGAGAGCAAAAATCCCGCTCCCGCAGCTTCTCCCTCAGCTTCTCCCTCGGCCCAAAAAACCAGCAGATCGAAGAAGAAAGCGGCCTAAGTAATTTTTTCCCCGCGGAGCAACTGTGGTTTTTAGCAAGGGGCGAGTTGTGATTTTTTGATGAGGCATTGGAGGTGGATGAGGAGCTTGCGCATGGCTGCGACGATGGCGCATTTGTAGGGTTTTCCCCTGTCTCGAAGACCTTGGACATAGG
>JAIOPL010000028.1 GCA_021413925.1 Verrucomicrobiota bacterium | reverse complement strand
ACGGAGTTCTTCCCAAACCGGTAGCTCTGGCTTAGCGCCAGCGCCCGAGCTGTGCGACTCGGGCTGCCGCTACCTTGCCCTTCCGGGCATTTGCGAATAACTCCTTGAATCTCCATATTCCGAGACCTACAAGGCGCAGAGACGCAGAGGAAAGACTGTTAGGCTGTTAGACTGCAGGCCTTGACCTTTGAGCATTGTTCGGGAAGATTGAGCCTATGAATGGCACGCATAAAAAAGTCTCACTCGTCAAGGAGACGAAGGGGACAAAGATGGCAGCCAAGACGCGTCAGCACACCAATCAACTCTCTGATGAGGAGCGTCAACACGCCCTCGCCACGGCTCTCAGTATGATTTACAGCGGTGGTGAAAGAGCAATCCGTGCTCATCGCGGTTGATACGAACGTCCTCCTCGACCAAGCGGTCGAGGATCAGGATGTGATTGATGCCATAGAGGTCATCAAGAGCCGACTGCCTGAGGCTAGATTGATCGTTCCTCCGACTGTGCTTGAGGAACTGGCAGTCCAGATGGGGAGGGGAACGTCTTCCGAACGTGCCTCTGCGGAAAAGGTGCTCCGATCCCTTCTTTCTTGGGGTTATGAGCCCCTGAATCTTGTTCCAGCGGGGAAAGGCATCACGGAGCAAATTGCCCTAAAACTTCGGATCAAGGGAATATTGCCTCATGAGGAACAGAACGATGCTTACGTGATAGCGGAATCTGCACTGATCGGTTGCTCCATCCTCCTCAGTAGTGATCGTCATCTTCTGGATGCCCAAGATAACAAGGCTTTCCGTGGAGTCTTGAAAGATGCCGATGTGGACGGAGAAGGTTTGATTATCGCAACTCCGCGTAAGATTGCCTCGCAATTTTTCAGGCGCAGGTAAGGCAACCTTCCCAACGCCGCTACCATTAGCGGACTCCTCCTCACCACCTGCAGGAAGCGTATTAGGCTGAACCAAGCATCTGGGAAGATGTGCGGTAGACTACGAGGAAGTCGTAGCCCGTTGGGCGCCACAGCTTCAAGGGAGGGAAGTGGCGTCAATACGGTTAGGCTTTTAGGAACAGAGACCGTAGGGGATCCTTTTTGTTTTAGGCTTACATTTCATAGTTGACTTACTTTTATGAGTGTCGTAAGCATATTCTAATAATGACTACAGAGACCATCACCTTCACTACCAAGGGGCAGGTCGTGATCCCGGCTCCGATCCGCCGAATGTTTGGTATCGAGGAGGGTACCAAAGGGGCAGTGACCGTGACCGAGAATGGAATCCTGATCCGGCCTATCACCAAGGCTTACATCAGCGGTTTGCGAGGATCGCTGAAGCACCTCCCTCTGATGGAGACACTCGCCGAGGACCGCGCGCGCGAAAGGGATCTCTAAGATGGCCGCCAAGGTTCTGGATAGCTGGGCGCTCTTAGCGTTCTATAAAGACGAACCATGCGCTAGCGAGGTTGAGAAGCTCATTCACCATGCGGCGGACAAAGGAAAGCCACTCTTTCTCAGCGTGGTCAACTGGGCCGAGATTTACTACTCGCTTGAGCGTGCCGGAGGCAAAGCCGTTGCCGAGCGAGTAGCAGAGCAGATCGCAGAACTCCCGATACAGATTGTCGGGGTGGGAGACGACCTTAAGGCCGCGCGAACTGCGGCCGCATTCAAAGCGGCGCACAAAATGAGCCTGGCCGACGCCTTCGCAGCTGCACTCTCTAAGGAAAAGAAAGCCGAACTCGTCACAGGCGATCCCGAACTGAAAGCCCTGGAAGGGCAAATCAAGATTCATTGGTTAGCCCGCTAAAAATCTAATGAATGCAAAGAAACTAGTCTTGGACTTAGGGAAGCTGACTACGAGTAAGTCTCTCCACCTAACAGCCTTCGGTCTAAACGGCTAAAAGCCTGCACGCATTCACTGCGTCAAGGCGCGTAATGCGTGTCTCATCGATTCTTGGGTTGATGCCGGCCATTTTGCGGGGGGCAATTTGTAGGGGCATTAGTAGCCATGGTCCGTGTGATGCGAAAGGATGTTAGACGGGGTGTGATAGAGGGTAGATCCGAGGGAAAACTCACCCGCCGAGGGGCTCGTTATTGGCCTGAATTTTTGGCTTTCAGGCGGGGGATGGAATGTCTTATAAATTTCTGGTTTTCTGGGATTTCCGGCCTTCGGGGAGAAACCAAAATACCCCTCCCACCCCTCCCACTCCTTCCCCGACCTCCAGCCTCCCGCTAGTCCCTCCGTCTCACTCCCCCGCCCAAGCACCGTCCCGCTTCGCCATGACGCCTTCCATCCATCTTCGTTCAGGTTCCGCCCATGCGTTGTTGCGGGGGACTTGGTGCCTGTTCCGTCGCTCTCTGCGTGAGGGGTTGATGGTCGCTCCGCTCAGTTTGCTTGTTGTGGTTGTGGCGGTTGGAGTGTTGGGATCGGCGGGCGATGCCAGGGCGGTGGTGATCTCCTCCGGTGACGGATCGGGGAATACCACGGCTCCGGTCGGTGACTTTGGATGGAGTTATGTGGGAGCGATCAATGGGGCCTCCGGTGTCTACCTCGGTGGTAGTGGCGGCACGGGGTGGGTTCTGACGGCCAACCATGTGGGTTCCGGGGATTTCGTCACCAGCGACGGCCAAAGTTACAACTCGGTCGCGAACTCAGGTGTCCAGTTCGGCAACAGCGACCTCTACGCCTTTCAGGTTGCCGTTGGAACGGGCACCGGGCTTTCCTCGCTCGGTAATTTGAACCTTGCCGCAACCGCCCCCGTGGATGGGTCGGCACTTACGATGATCGGCTACGGGTATGACAGGAGCCCGGTGACCACAACCTGGTACGTCGACACCACGCCAGCCACATGGAGCTGGTCCACCAGCGAATTCAACGGTTGGGACAGCACGTTTCAAGGTTACCAAGAGCTTTCCACAAGCACCAAACGTTGGGGCACCAATCTCAGCTCGGGAGTCATCAATTATTCGGGCACCAGCGTGATCCAGACAACCTTCACCACGGACCCCTCCCACGGAGCGCAGGGTGCGGGAGGTGACTCTGGCGGCGGCGTGTTCTCGGTATTCGGGGAGGGCTACCAACTCTCAGGCATCATGATGGAGATCTCCACCTACAACAACCAGCCCGCCTACACGGCGGTGGCCAGCAACAGCCTGCAGGGGAATCTCACCTACAGCATCGACATCTCAGCCTACGCGAACCAAATCAATGCGCTCACCGGGCTCTCTCCTTCCAGCAGTTCCTCCAGTAGCTCCACGAGCAGTGGCGAAAGCACGGGTGGCAGCTCCAGTGGACAGAACAATAGCGGCACCATCGTTGTCACCGACTCACTGGTCTACGACGGAAGCGGCAAGGTCATCATTTCAGAATCGATCAGCGGACCGGGTAATGTTACACAGGCTGGTTCCGGGACGACGATCCTGGCCGGAACCAATAGCTACTCCGGCGGCACTTTCATCACGGCGGGAACTCTGGGTGTCGGCAACGGCGGCACCAGCGGCACCCTCGGCAGCGGGAGCGTGGTCGATAATAGCTCGCTGGTGGTGAACCGGAGCGACGCGTTCACCCTTGGCAATGCGATCAGCGGAACGGGTGCCTTCAATCAGGCGGGAAGCGGAACAACGACCCTCACAGGGAATAACACCTACTCGGGAGTAACATTCATCTCTGGCGGTGCCCTCCAGGTGGGCAATGGCGGGACGACCGGCACCCTCGGCAGCGGGGATGTGTGGAACTACGGTTCGCTGGTGGTGAACCGGAGCGATGCGGTTACACTCGGTAATGCGATCAGCGGAATGGGAGATGTCACCCAGGCTGGGACCGGAACGACGACCCTGACTGGGACTAACAGCTTCTCGGGAACGGCCAGCGCCTCCGCCGGTGAGCTGGTGGTCGGAAGCACCCACGGACTCGGGAGTGCCCTGCTTCACTACTCGACCAACATGGCCTTCGCGAACGGGATTACTAATTACACCGTCGGTGGATTGACCGGGTCCAACAACTTCGTGATGACGAACTCGGGAGGCTCGGCCCTCGCTCTTACCGTGGGCAATGCCAACCAGTCGGCCATCTACTCGGGCAACCTGAGTGATGGTGTCTCAGGGAGCGGGCTGGGTGCCTCGCTGACCAAGATCGGCACTGGAACCCAGACGCTGACCGGCAACAACACCTACTCTGGCAAGACGACGGTTTCCGAGGGGACGCTGGAGTTCGCCAATACCGGCGCGCTCTACGGTGGAAAATTCTTCGGTCAGAACGCGGCGAAGCTGACGGTGGAGAACGGAGCAACGGCGGCCTTCGCCGTCGGTGGTAACAAGGGCTTCACGGCCGCCACCCTCGGCTACCTTCTCACCCTCGGCAGCCCGGGCAGCGGCTCTACGAACGTCGGCTTCCAGAACGGCTCCTCGCTTGGGATCGACGCCTCGGGAACGACCTTCACCTACGCATATGCCATCGCTGATCCTAACAATGGAGCCAACGTGCTGGGCCTGACTCTGCTCGGCAGCGGGACGACGATCCTAACGGGGAATAACAGCTACACGGGAACGACCACGATCTCCGGCGGCACGCTTCAGATTGGCAACGGCGCGCCCGGTGACAGCCGAGTCGGCACGCTTGGCAGCGGGGCGGTGGTGAACAACGGGACACTGCTCATTGATGCGCATGATGTGCAGATGAATTTATACAATGCGATCAGCGGCACCGGGAGCGTGATCATCAAGAACTCCTCTGGATTCTCGCCCGTGGCACAGATCATGAGTGGCAACAACACCTACTCGGGCGGTACGACCATCAGCGCGAACCTTGTCACGACAAGCACCAACGCGCTGGGAAGAGGTGCCGTGACTCTTTCCGGATACGGAAGCGAGCTGGGTATATCCACCAATCTGACGATTTCCTCCCTCATCGCCACAGGCGGATCTGTCATCTCGTTCCTCAACCCGACCTCCGGGTCGTCCCTGAACATCACCGGAGCCTTCACGACCGTTAAGAAAGAGAACGAGTTTTCGCGAGGTGTATACATCGCCGCGGGCTCGGAGGGGACTACCTTGGGGAATACACCCCTACAGCTGATGACCTGGGGTAGTGGTAGTGGCAACAGCATCACAGAGGACGACTTCTATCTTCTAAATAATCACGCGGCGCACATTGTGATTAACAATGCGCTCTATGTTTTAGATGTCGAGGACCTCTATTTCGGTAGCAACAGCTCCGGCCAGTCGATGGTCATCAACTCGGGGACCAGCTACTACGAGAACGCCTACATCGGCTACCATGGAAGCAGCAACTCCGTGTTGGTTGACGCCAGCTCCGCCCCTGCTTCCCTGCGCACCACGAAGGACCTCCTCATCGGCTACTACGTGGGTGACTCAAACAACTCCGTCACGGTGAGTGGCAGCAATGCCTTCTACGGTAGCCAGCAAGGCAACATCGTGGTGGGACAATCAGGGAGCGGCAACAGCCTGGTGCTCTCCAACGGGGCCGTCGCCAAAGGCCTCAATTCCCGTATCGGCGTTAACAGCAGCGCCTCGAACAACTCGGTGCTGGTGACCGGAGCCGGATCGACCCTCAACCTGACCAATGAGGGGAATGGAGTCCTCATCGTGGGAGCCAGTGGAAGTGGCAACAGCCTGGTGGTCTCCAACGGGGGCCGGGTCAATAGCCTTTCCTCGGAAGTGGGTGTGTATGCAGCTAATAACTCGGTGCTGGTGACCGGAGCAGAATCGCTCTGGAGTAACAAGGCCACCGTGGAAATCAAAAGTTCGAATGGTGGGGTCACCGTGGCCAACGGGGGCACCCTCAAGTCCTCGGCGATCCACGCATGGGACACCTCTGCACCTGGCATTAGGATCCACAACTCTTCGCTGAATATCGGCGGCTTCGGGACCAATGACACGGCGGGGATCATCATCACCCCGAGTATCCGGTTCGGCATGTTTGCTACGGGTGGCGCGATCAACTTCAACCAGAGTGACACAGCCACCCTAGGGGCCAACATTTCCGACTCAGGCAATGGCCGGATCAATCAGCTCGGCTCCGGAACTTCCATCCTGACGGGTGATAACAGCGGCTTCTCCGGCCTGACGACGATCTCGGCAGGTGTGCTCCAGGTCGGCAATGGCGGCACGAACGGGAATCTCGGTAGCTCCTCGGTGGTGAATAACACCTCGCTGGTAGTGAATCGGAGAGACACGCTCACCCTCGGCAACAACATCAGCGGATCGGGTAGCGTCATCCAGGCCGGAGTCGGCATGACGGTCCTGAGCGGCAGCAACAGCTACTCGGGCAAGACGATGGTCTCAGTCGGGACGCTGGAGTTCGCTAGTACCGGCGCGCTCTACGCCGGGAATACCTCCTCCTGGACTGCGGAGAATCTGACGGTGGCGAGTAATGCAACGGCGGCCTTTGCCGTCGGAGGTACTAATGGCTTCACGTCCGCCGACCTCACCCAGCTTTCTCAGCTTGGTAACTCGGATGGCGGCTTCCAGAACGGCTCCTCCTTTGGTCTGGACGCCTCGGGGACCAACTACACCTTCTCCATTAATCTGGCCAATACCGTGAACGGGGCGCTGGGCTTGACCCTGCTCGGCAACGGCACGACAACCCTCACGGGGAATAACAGCTACTCGGGAACGACGAAGATCTCGGGGGGAACGCTCCAGGTCGGCGATGGCGGGACGACCGGCATCTTCGGCAGCGGTGACGTGGTGAATAACGCCTCGCTTGTGCTCAACCGTAGCGATGCGTTCACCCTTGGCAATACGATCAGCGGAACGGGAGATGTCACCCAGGCGGGAGCCGGGACGACAACCCTGACCGCAAGCAACAGCTTCACCGGAACGGCCAGCGCCTCTGCCGGGCAACTGGTGGTCGGCAGCGCCTACGGACTCGGCAGCGCTCTGGTCAACTACTCGAGCAAGGTGGCCTTCGCCGATGGCATTACCGGCTACACCGTCGGTGGATTGACCGGGTCCAACAACCTCGCGATGACGAACTCGGGAGGCTCCGCCCTCGCACTCAGCGTGGGCAATGCCAACCAGTCGGCCCTCTACTCAGGCAACCTGAGCGATGGTGTGTCAGAGAGTGGCCTGGGTGCCTCGCTGACCAAGGTCGGCACCGGGCTGCAACTCCTCTCCGGGTCCAACAGCTACTCCGGACCGACCACGATCTCGGGAGGCGCCCTCCAGATCGGCATCGGTGGTACGAACGGAACCCTCGGGAGCGGCAACGTGATCAATGACGCGAACCTGATCGTGTGGAAGAGCGACACGCTCACCCTCTCCAATCCCATCAGCGGATCGGGCAATCTCATCCAGGCCGGATCAGGAACAACGATCCTGACGGGAGCCAACACCTACACCGGGAAGACCGCAGTGAATGACGGCACACTCAGGGTGGGGTCAGAGAATGCGTTGGGGGCAACCAGCGCCGTCAACCTCAACCAGGGAACGCTCTCCTTTGCCAGCACGCTCACGGTTTCCTCACTCGCCTGGAACTCCGCAGGCGCCCTCTCGATCGACACACTGACACCCGGCGCCCTCACCGTCACCGGGGGGCTTGCCCTCTCCGGAGCGGATAGCCACGTGATCAATCTGGCGTCAGGCACCCTTGGGGCTGTCCCGACGAGTCTCATCTCTTGGGGGACCAACTCCGGGAGCAACGCCATCACCGCCCGGGACTTCTCGGTCGGCGGCCAAGGGAACATTCTGCTCAAGGTCACCAACAACACCCTCAATATTTCCGCCCTGGGGACCAACTCCGTGATCCTCCGCAACGGGGATGCCATCGGCGCCTCCAAAAACATCGGGAACGATATAACGCTAAGCGCGGGCGCGACCATCCAGATCAAGAACAACATCTCCGCGGATCTTCTTGCGAAGCAAGAACTGCAGCAGGCGGAGTATGATGAGTTATTGGCAGCAACGATTAGAAAGGCAGGTTTTGTTGCTAATGTGCTCCAAGCCAACTTCATTGCTGGGACTGCTACGGAGGCCGACACGGCCGCGTTAATCAGGATAAATGCGGCATATCTCGGCAAGGAAGCCCAACAGGGAACTTGGGTCACCAATGCGAAAACGGGAGGTCAAGTCTTCGTCTATGATAGGCATGAAAGCACAACGACAACGTTCTCGGAGAAAGATTTAGCACTGAATGCTCAATCATCTCAACAATTGAACGATGTTATGAATGGATTTGTACCTCTTAACGATGCTGAATTTGAAAGGTATAAGAGCTTACAAGAAACTTTCGGTAGTGAAGAGGCACTTGTGCTTGTTGAACTTGCGCGGCAAGGGGATGCGCGGACCCAAGCAGCCCTAGCAGCCCAAGCAGCCGAAGCAGCCCGAGCAGCCCAAGCAGTCCAAGCAGTCCAAGCAGTCCAAGCAGCCCAAGCAGCCCAAGCAGCCCGAGCAGCCCAAGCACACAATCCATACGAAACAGATACATCATTTCTCTCCAGTGGACTCCAGGACAGCAGTGCTACTGTCGTAGGGAGTGCCAGTATTGCCAGTATATTAGGAGCAACTACTGTAACGACTCCGACCCCTGCTACTCAGACTACTCAATTTGGATACCAGAATGGGATCGTATCCCCAGCTCCCTCTGTCCAAGTCACTGTAGATTTTACCCCCAGCGCCTACACTAATTCTAATTCCACCCGCCCCCTGATCATCCAAGGCGTCGGTGGCGTCGGTGACGTCAACGTCTTATTATCAGGGACGGCGAATCAGGCTCTGAGTGATCTTGACCAAACTCTGACTAAGGTAGTTGTAGGTAGCACGAAAAGTTATAGAGATCTAGTTACCTCTGGCTCTACTAGGGACTATGGCATCGTGGTCGGCTCCGGCTTAGAAATCAATACCGTCAGCGCACCAAATTTCAATTTCAGTGCGGTAGTTGGCGAAACGAGCACGGAAATAACTGGTACAACCACATCTTATGAAGTTAGAAAACTAGGAACCGATATATCTTATGATACATCTTATCAAGTTCAATCGACAGTAACCACCAATAAAGCGATTCGAACAACTAACATCCCCAAGGTTCAATACGTCCCACTTGATAATGGTAATGCTCTCGTCTATGCCAAAAACAGCGTGGAAGCTCAGGTTGCTATACTTTATCACACCATGTTCGGTAAAGAAGCCGACGTAGGCGGTTTAGACTACTGGTTTGATGTAGCAAAAGGGGGGGCGACTTTAAAGCAGATTGCAACAGCATTTGCCAATAGTTCAGAAGGCCAGACTGCGTGGGGAGGGCTTAGTAATGAGGCCTTCATTCAACGAATGTACCAAAACACGTTTCATCGTGCTGGTGAGTCAGCAGGGGTGTCGTATTGGCTTGATCAAATAATGAACACGGGAGCCACAAGGGCAGGTATCGCCCTTCAATTTTCACAAATGGCTATCGGTCAGACTGACACTACCCCTTCAGTCAATGTAACTGCGCAAGTTGTAGGCTCCGTGGAGGTCGTCACAGGCATCATAAGCCCCGGGAGTTGGCCTGAGGGCACCACGGGAGGCCAGCTGATCGTCACGGGCGGGGCCAATTTCAACAACGCGATCGCGGTGTCCACTCCTGGATGGGAGCTCGTGATCGATGGGGGGACGACCACCCTCAATGCGAGCAATAGCTACAACGGATCGACGATGATCATCAACGGGGCGACCCTCGTCGCCGCCAAGGGCAACGCCCTGCCCACCAACTACGGCGGCACCCCCATCTTCCTGGATCAGGACAGCTCCGGCACGTCGTGGGGAACCGGATACTCCACCCTCGCCCTTCCGGTGGCCCAGACGATTGCCTCGCTCTCCGGACGGGTCTCCTCCTTGGTCAACCTGGCTGGATACACACTCACCATCGGAACGGACGGCGCCACGAACACCTATGCCGGGACGATCATCGATGGCTTGGTCGACTCTTGGTATGGTTATGGCCCCGGATCGCTGGTCAAGGTCGGGAACTCCACACAGATCCTGACGGGTAATAGCAGATACTCCGGCACGACCACGATCTCGGGAGGCACCCTCCAGATCGGCAATGGCGGCACGACCGGCACCCTCGGAAGCGGGGCCGTCACCAATAACGGCACGCTGGTGGTGAAACGGAGTGATGCATTCACCCTCGCCAATACGATCAGTGGATCGGGCACCTTCACCCAGGCCGGAGCCGGGACGACGACCCTGATCGGGACTAACAGCGGATTCTCCGGCCTGACCAAGATCTCGGCCGGCGCCCTCCAGTATGGGAATGGATCCACGGCGGGAACCTCCGTCAGTACCGGTGGCTTCATCAACAATGGGGTCCTCGCCTTCAACCCGACCTCCACCGACAACTACACGGTGGCGGGGAACATCTCGGGAACCGGCAGCGTGAACTTGCTCGGAAGCGGCACGACCACCCTAAGCGGCTCCAACAGCTATGCCGGCGGCACGACCATCAGCGCGGGAGCCGTGCAAGTCACCTCGGGCAACGCTCTCGGAACCGGGGGTCTCACCATCGCGTCGAGCCTCCTCTCGCCTGCCACGCTGATGTATGCCGGAACAGGAGTCATGACACTCTCCAATGATATCCATCTCGCGGGGGCAGAACCCTCAGCCACCATCTTCAATGAGGCAGGCGCAAGCATTTTCCGTTTTTCATCGGCTCTGACGCTGCAGGGTGGCAGTAACGGCATCGCTCTCTCCGGCACCATCAGCGGCACCTGCGGCATCTTCATCTACGGCGGCACGACGACACTCTCCGGCGACAATTTCTACTCGGGCACGACCACAATCTTGGATGGCACCCTCCAGATCGGCGATGGCGGGACGACCGGCAGCATTGGCAGCAAGGTTGTGTATAATAATGGTTCACTGGTGGTGAACCGGAGCGACGCGTTCACCCTGGCCAACAACATCAGTGGCTGGGGCAGCTTCATCCAGGCGGGAACCGGGACGACGACCCTGACTGGGACTAACAGCTTCTCGGGAACGGCCAGCGCCTCGGCAGGGCAGTTGGTGGTCGGAAGCGTCCGCGGACTAGGCAGTGCCCTGCTTCACTACTCGACCAACGTGGCCTTCGCGAACGGGATTACTAATTACACCCTCGGTGGACTGACCGGCTCCAACAACTTCGCGATGAGGAACGCGGGAGGCTCCGCCCTCGCGCTCACCCTGGACATTACCGGTCAGCCGGCCACCTACTCTGGCAACATGAGTGGGGAGGGTGCCTCGGTGACCAAGACCGGATGGGGAGTCCAGACGCTGGTGGGGAATAACACCTACACGGGCAAGACGACGGTCTCAGCCGGGACGCTGGTGTTCGGCAATGCCGGTGCGCTCTACGGCGGGAATACATCCTCCTGGACCGCGGAGAACCTGACGGTGGCGAGCGGAGCGACGGCAGCCTTCGCCGTCGGGGGTGACAATCCCTTCACGTCCGCCAATATCACCCAGCTTTCTCAGCTTGGTAACTCGTATGGCGGCTTCCAGAACGGCTCCTCGCTTGGGATCGACGCCTCGGGAACGACCTTCACCTACGGGGGAGTCATCGCTGATCCGAACAATGGAGCCAATGCGCTGGGCCTGACTCTGCTCGGCAGCGGGACGACGATCCTCACTGAGAATAACAGCTACACGGGAACGACCACGATCTCGGGAGGAACGCTCCAGATAGGTGATGGCGGGACGACCGGCACCCTCGGCAGTGGTTCTGTGTGGAACAACAACGCCTCGCTGGTGGTTAACCGAAGCGATGCGTTCACCCTCGGCAATACGATCAGTGGCTATGGGGCCTTCACCCAGGCGGGAGCCGGGACGACGATCTTGACGGGTGATAATAGCGGCTTCTGGGGCGTGACGACGATCTCGGGTGGCGCGCTTCAAGTGGGCAACGGCGGCACCAGCGGCACCCTGGGCTGGGTAGCCGTGGTGAACAATGGCTCGCTGGTAGTGAACCGGAGCGATGCGTTCACCCTCGGCAACACGATCAGCGGCGCTGGCAACCTGATCCAGGCCGGGGTCGGGACGACAACTCTCTCTGGAGCCAACACCTACTCGGGAACGACGACAATCTCGGGAGGAACACTGAGTCTCGGCACGACCGGAAACCTCTCCGGCACGACCGGTGTCTCCGTCTCCACCGGGAGCACGCTTCTCCTAGGGTCGGCCAACCAGATCAATACGGCCGCCAACCTCGCTCTCGTGGGTGGCACCCTCTCCATGGGTGGCAACGGATTAACC
Source organism: Verrucomicrobiota bacterium (assembly GCA_021413925.1). Classification (NCBI taxonomy): domain Bacteria; kingdom Pseudomonadati; phylum Verrucomicrobiota; species Verrucomicrobiota bacterium. The sequence continues at coordinate 9,834 of JAIOPL010000028.1, read as the reverse complement.
CGCGCCTCAGAGCAGACCTTCGGCACACTGACACTCACGGCTAACAGCGTGATCGACTTTGCCAACCTTACGGGGAACTCCTCACTCACCTTCTCAAGTATTGTCGGACTCTCGGCCAACAGCCTCTCCATCTGGAACTGGAGCAGTGCCGAGGGGAGTGCAACACGCCTCAACTACGCATCAGAAGGACTCTCTGCAGGGGATCTAGCCAACATAAGCTTCTACAGCGGAAGCGGCACAGGACTCATGGGCAAGGGGAGCTTCTACGGAAGCGAGATCACCCCTGAGATCGTCCCCGTCCCCGAACCAAGCGTCGTCATGACAGGTCTCCTGCTTCTGGGAGCGCTGGCCTACGGCTTCCGCCGCAAGAAGAAGATGGCCTAAAGATTTCAGACTGACACAACCAAAACCCATTCTCTTCCGATAACGGGGGGGATGGGTTTTTTGTTGTGTAGGATCCTAACCCCCCTAATCCCTAACCCCTAAGTCTCTCCTCCTAACAGCCTTGGCTCGCATTCAGAGGCTCAGCGCGCGTAATGCGTGCCTGACCGTCTCCGCGCAAGCCTTGGCTGCTATTTCCTCCACGAACTTGGCAAAGTCAATATGGGCGCTCCCATCCGCCGAGTCGGAGATGACCCGCAGGACGCCGAGCGGGATATCGGCTGCCTTGCAGACCTGCGCAATAGCCGCCGACTCCATATCCACGGCAAAGGCCTTCGGTAGTGCTTCCAAGACTCTGGAGCGGACTTCACTGCTGGAGAGAAACTGATCCCCGCTGACAACCAGGCCTTCGAAGGAACGTGCTTCTGCGAGTTCGGGCAGTCTCTTCTCAGCAAGCATGGAGAGTGAGGCTGCGGCGAGCAGATGACGGAGTCCGGGATCAGCCTCGATCACGGAGAATCCCTCGAAGGGGATCTCATGGAGAGGAAAGAGGGGCCTGGCATCCATGTCATGCTGGACAAAGGAATCGCCGATAACGATGTCGCCCACCTTGAGATCCTCCGCCAAGCCTCCCGAGACTCCCGTAACCAGGATCCTTGAGACTTTCGCATGCGCAGCAAGGAGGGTGGCCGATAGTGTCGCGTTCACCTTGCCGCAGCCGCAGAGAGTCAGGGCCACCGGTTCTCCCTCCAGACGGCCGTAACGGATTTCCCTTCCGGCGACCGTTTCAGTACCCTCATGTTCCAGCGATGCTGAGAGGTCGCGGATTTCCGATTCCATGGCGGCGATGATTCCGGTGCGTTCATGCATAAGGCATGATGATATCCGGGGGAGCGTGGCACCGCCAGTTGGGATTAAGTCATCTTTGGCGGCAGTGGACGCTTGACGGGTTGCCTTTCCTCTGTGAAGAAAAAGGTTCACACAAACCCACAAATCCAAGGAACACACACTATGCGCATCGGAATGGTCGGTCTCGGAAGAATGGGAGCCAATATGGTTCTCCGCCTCATCAAGGCAGGTCACGAAGTTGTCGTTTGGGATCGTAGCGATGCTGCTATCCAGGATCTCGCTTCCAAGGGAGCCATTGCGGCCAAGGATCCAACCGATCTCGTCAGCAAGCTGACCGGCCCGAAGGCTGTCTGGATGATGATTCCCGCTGCCTATGTGGATGACACCATCGCTACTTTTGCTCCCCTGCTCGGCAAGGGGGACATCCTTATCGACGGCGGAAATTCGTACTACAAGGATGATGTTCGCCGTGCCAAGGAACTCTCGGCCAAGGGGATCGAGTATGTCGATGTCGGCACCTCCGGCGGCGTCTGGGGACTTGAGCGTGGCTACTGCGAGATGATCGGCGGTTCCAAGGAGACTGTCGGCTACCTCGACCCGATCCTGAAGGCTCTTGCTCCCGGTAAGGGAGATGCTCCGGTGACCCCAAGTCGCACGCGCACGGACAGCACGGCCGAGGAGGGCTACCTCCATTGCGGTCCGAATGGGGCCGGTCACTTTGTGAAGATGGTCCACAACGGCATCGAGTACGGCATCATGGCCGCTTATGCCGAGGGCCTGAACATTCTCAAGAACGCAAACGCCGGCAAGGTCCAGCGTGAGATCGACGCCGAGACCACCCCGCTCCGCGATCCTGAGAACTACCAGTACGATATGGATCTCCCCGAGATCACCGAGGTCTGGCGCCGCGGTAGTGTCGTCGCCAGCTGGTTGCTTGATCTTACCGCCGATGCCATGGCTACCGATCCTGAGCTCGCCACGTTCGGTGGTCGTGTCAGTGACTCGGGCGAGGGTCGTTGGACCATTCTTGCCGCCATCGAGGAGGGAGTACCTGCCCCTGTCCTGACCACTGCTCTCTACGAGCGTTTCTCCAGCCGCAATCTCGCTCTCTTCGCTGACAAGGTTTGCTCCGCGATGCGCTTCGAGTTTGGCGGTCACCATGAGAAGCCGGCCGGTTCAAAATAACCCGAAGTAATCCAAAGTTATTCCCTTCGGAAGCAACATCATGTCCGCACTCAAAAGCGATGCCCTGGTTCTCTTCGGAGCGACCGGAGACCTGGCCCACAAGAAACTCTTCGACACCATCCAGGCGCTTTACCGCCGAGGAGTGCTTGAGGGACCTGTGATCGGGGTCGCCAAGAGCGGTATGACACGGGAGCAGGTCATCGACCGTGCCCGCGAGGGCATCACGACCTACGGGCGCGGCGTGGATGAGGAAATTTTCAAGAAGTTTGCCGACCAATTCCAGTACGTCGACGGTGACTACTCCGATCCTGCAACCTTTGATGCGCTGAAGAAGGCCCTTGGGAGTGCCCAACGGCCTATCCATTACCTAGCGATACCACCTGTTCTCTTCGGAAGGGTGACCAAGGGGCTCAAGGCAGCCGATTGCATCAATGACGACACCCGCGTCGTTGTCGAAAAGCCTTTTGGCCATGACTCCGCCTCCGCCAAGGCGCTCAACCTAACCCTCCACGAGGTTCTCGAGGAGCGTCAGGTCTTCCGTATCGACCATTATCTGGGCAAGGAGGCGACCCAGAATGTCCTCTACACCCGCTTCGCCAATGCCTTCTTCGAGCCGGTCTGGAATCGCAACCACATCAGCAATATTCAGATCACCATGGCCGAGTCCTTCGGCGTGGATGGACGCGGCGCCTTCTATGACGCTACGGGGTGCCTTCGCGATGTGATCGAGAACCACCTCATGCAGGTGGTCGGATTCCTCTGCATGGAACCTCCCTTCTGGCCCGACAAGGAGCGTGTCCGTGACGAGCAGGTGAAGCTCTTTCGCTCTATCCGCACGATCTCCCCCAATGATTTCGTCCGTGGTCAGTTCGAGGGATATCAACAGGAACCTGGAGTTGCTCCGAACAGCACCACCGAGACCTTTGCGGCCGTCCGTGTCTTTATCGATAACTGGCGCTGGCAGGGCGTCCCCATTTACATCCGTGCCGGCAAGAATCTGCCCGTCTCTGCCACCGAGGTGAGGGTTCAGTTTCACCGTCCGCCGCTGGTCGTTTTCCCAGACCAGCAGGCCCCCATGCATAACTACGTCCGATTTCTCTTCTCGCCGCGCATCGAGATCGCTCTCGGCATGCAGGTCAAGATCGATGGCGAGCGCATGGTAGGTGAGCCGATGGAACTCAAGGTCGTCGACCAGCAACCTGATGAGATGACTCCCTATGAGCGTCTTATCGGCGATGCGATTCAGGGAGATCAGGCTCTCTTTGCCCGCCAGGATGTCGTCGAGGAAGGCTGGAGAATCGTCCAGAATATCCTAGGCAACGCGGTTCCCGTGCATCCCTACAAGCCAGGCACTTGGGGGCCGGATGAGGTCAATGACGTCCTCCTGCCCTCGGGCGGATGGCATGGGCCTCGGGTCTAGGGAGGACCGAGTCGAGGGACGAGAGTCGAGCGTCGAAGGTCCCAACCCCCAACCCTGAACCCTGAACCACGCCCATGATAAGGATCCTGACCATCCTCTTCTTGGGGATCATGCTTTTGTCAGGATGCGGCAAGGGAACGAAATCCGCGGACAAGCCGCTCGTGGTGGGAATGGATCTTTCTTACCCTCCGTTCGAAACCATCAACTCCCAGGGAGCCCCGGCCGGTGTCAGTGTCGATCTGGCGAACGCGCTGGGTGAGTACCTGCATCGTCCCGTTCGGATCGAGAACATTCCGTTCACAGGGTTGATTCCTTCGCTACTGACGGGGAAAATTGACCTGATCATTTCCTCGATGACTGACACGCCCGAGCGCGAAAAGACGATCGCCTTTTCAGATCCTTATCTCTCGATCGGACTGGCCGTGCTGGCTGGTAAAAAGAGCGGCCTAACAGATGGGGCTGTGGCTATTGGGACAGGGGCTCTTGATCAACCGGGCCGAACCCTTGCCGTACGGCAGGGTACCACAGCCCAGGCTTGGGCCCTGGATCATCTCAAGCAGGCCAAGGTACTGGTCCTCGACAAGGAGTCCTCTGCGGTGATGGAGGTCACCCAAGGCAAGGCCGATGGATTCCTCTATGACCAGATGAGCGTCTGGAAGAATCATCAGGAGCACCCCGTCGATACCATTGCTCTGCTTCAGCCTGTGCAGAAAGAGTCTTGGGCTATCGGACTAAGGCCCGGGGAGGTGGCTCTCCGGGATCAGGTCAATGTCTTCCTGAAGTCCTTCCGCGCCTCCGGCGGCTTCGAGCACCTGGGCGATCTCTACCTGAAGGACCAGAAAGAGGCTTTCGCAAAAGCCTCGATCCCTTTTTACTTTTAGCCGGCACGGTATGCCCGAAAAGGATTTTGAGATCTGGCTGAACGACACCACGCGTATTCTGGTATCCCGGACCACAGAGAAGGGAGCATTGATATCATTTGCTGTTATTCTCATGGTTTTGCATGAGGGTGCTTGGACTGATGCAGGCAGGTATGATACGGCTCATGGAGTTCCTCATCAGGATGTGCTTCATCACAGGAAGGGCCTTGTCAAAAAGGTGTGGATGGACAAACTTTCAGCCAGAGAAATTTACGCCCATGCGATCGAAAACTTCCGTAAAAATTACTCCAAAATCATCCATGACTACCTCACGTAAGATGGTAGAAAAGAGCCCTGTTCCCAGCAAGGCATCCTCTGTCAGGGAGCTTGATGCTTGGATTCTTAAGATTGGGGGACGTGCCATCACCCCCGCCCAAAAGAAAAAAATCTTCACAGAAGTGCGCTGGGCCAAGATACCTGGAGAATCATCACCCATTTGACTTCTTGCTTATGGGATAAGCAGGCTAAGCAATCCTGCATCATCTTTCCTCCAAATTAGAACGCTTGAACTAGTTACTCTCTATAGCCCTTTTAACTCTTGATGAAAACCGCACTTCTCTTTTCCGGACAGGGTGCCCAAGCCGTCTGCATGGGCAAGGATCTTGCCGCAAGCTTTCCCGTCGCCGCCGAGCTCTTTGCCAAGGCGGACTCGATTCTGGGGTATTCCCTTTCGCAGATCGCCTTTGAAGGGCCTGCGGAGGACCTGACTCGCACCTCGGTCTGCCAGCCGGCTCTTTATGTGCATGGTTTCTCCGTGCTGGCTGTCCTGAAGGAAGGGTGCCCGCGCCTCACTTTTGATGCCGCCGCCGGACTCTCCCTTGGTGAATTTACTGCGCATTCCGCTGCTGGCACCTTTGATTTCGAGACCGGTCTGCGACTTGTCGATCAGCGCTCCCGCTTCATGCAGGAGGCCTGCGAGGCGACGGAGGGAGGCATGGCTGCGATCATCGGAGCGGAGGAGCAGGGGGTTCGTGATCTGGCAGCCGCCGCAGATGTCGATGTCGCCAACTTCAACAGTCCCGGTCAGATCGTCATCTCTGGTGAGAAGGCCAAGATTGCCCTAGCTGTAGGCATGGCCAAGGAATACGGCGCCCGCAAGGCCGTCGAACTGACAGTTGCCGGAGCCTTTCATTCCCGTCTTATGGAGCCGGCCTACCAGCGCCTTAGCGCCGTGCTTGCGGAGACCCCGATCGTGATGCCGTCAGTTCCGGTGGTGTCGAATATCGACGCCCGTCCCGCTGGATCGCCCGATGCCATTCGTCAGTCCTTGGCCGATCAGGTGATTGGTTCGGTCTGCTGGACGGCAAGCATCGAGTATATGATCGACCATCTTGGGATCACCCGCTTCCTGGAACTCGGACCCGGCGGCGTCATTGCCGGCCTCGTCGGACGGATTCGTAAGGGAACCGAGGTCATCAGCATCTCCGATACAGCCTCTCTGGAAGCTGCTCTCGTGACGCTTTCAGCTTAAGGAACCGCTGAAGTATCTAAAAATCTTTTTTTGGCTTCCTGAGTTTTAGATTAGATTCCTCTATATGCTCTTCCTTGCCTTTGGAATGCCGGCGGCGCCGGAGTGGATCTTCATCGGGATCTTGGCGCTTGTGCTGCTTGGCCCCAAGAAGCTGCCGGAACTGGCTCGCGGCATCGGCAAGGCCCTTGGGGAACTGCAGAAGGCCAAGGAAGACTTCCATCGGGAGATCAGCGGAGTTCCCCAGCTGCCTAAGATCGAAGCCCCGGCAGGCATGCAGCCCACAACTGTGGAAAACAGTTCACCCATCCAATCCGGCGCAACAACTTCCTCGCTTCCTCCTTCCCACGCTACTGAATCAAAGCCAAGCAGCGAAAGCTGAAAGGAAATCTCGCGCAGAGGCGCAGAGAAAGATTTAGAGCGGTTTTGCTTCATCTCTAGACATTCTTTGCGGCGGCATGAGGCGTTGTGCTGTGTCGCATAGCTCGGGCAGTAGTGCTGTGACTACAGCCGCTTCGCTTGCTCCTTGTCCACCACCCCATGGCATCCGCAAATCCTTTGTCTACATCCCAATCAAAAACGCTCTAAGGATTGATCAGGCATGCGGTTCGTAACGTAGCCAAGCCGGCTTGATTGCAATGCAAGCATAGGGTTTTCTGCAAAACTCTCCGCGCCTCTGCGGGATAGAGTGTTTTCGGTTTTTTCTGACGCTCTGAAAATGAATGCGATGAGGGAATGAATATGGAACTCAGGAACTCAGGCTGCAACGGATGCATAGCAACGGCCAGGCAAGCAAATGAATGAGACTGGAGAGGTGTCGTGCCGACGATGAAAGAACCGAGGACTCCTGCTCCATGGATATTGCGTTCTTTCCTCTGTGCCCCAGCCCCAATTCCCTAAAACTTATCCGCCTAACTCCCTTCCCCGTGGGTCATGTCACGCGTCTCGAAGCGGGTGAACTCGCTCAGGAAGGTAAGGGGGACTTCGCCGGTGGGGCCGTTACGCTGTTTTGCGATAATCAGCTCCGCCTCGCCGCCCTTCTCGGATTTCTCCTCATCATCCTTGGCATAGTAGGCGGACCGGTAGAGGAGTCCCACCACATCCGCATCCTGCTCGATGGAGCCGGATTCGCGGAGATCCGAGATGCGTGGCTTGCCATCTCCCCGGTCCTCGGATTTACGGTTGAGCTGGGCCAGGACAATGATTGGAATGCTCAGTTCCTTCGCAAGTGCCTTGATGCCCCCGGAAATCTCCGCGATCTCGATCTGCCTGTTTTCTTGGCCTCGCTTTGAAGGGGATTTCAGGAGTTGTAGATAGTCGATGACGATTAGCCCCAGGCCATGCTTGTCCATGAGACGTCGGGATTTTGCACGCAATTCGTTGATGCTGAGTCCCGCCGTATCATCGATCAGCATCTTGCTCTGCCCGAATTCCCCCGAGACCTTGAAGAGACTCTGGTGGGCATTCTTCGGAAGGAGGCCTGTCCGGATGCTCTGGAGGTTCACTCGGGCACGCGAGCAGAGCAGACGCTGAACAAGTTGTTGGGCGCTCATTTCCAGACTAAAGACGGCAACCGGGATGTTTTTGTCGACGGCGACATGCTCTGCGATGTTCATCGCGAGTGCGGTCTTTCCCATCGAGGGGCGCGCCGCGATAACGATCATCTCGCTCGGGTGCATGCCGCTGGTCATGTTGTCGAGAACCTTGAATCCGGTGGGGACTCCGGTTACCTCACCCTTGTTCTGGTAGAGCTTTTCGATCGAATCGATGGCGGCGTTGATGTGCTCCTTGATGTCGGGCAAGTCGCCCCGGACGCGGTCTTCGGCAACCGTGAAGACCTCCTTCTCGACATCATCGATGAGCGCCTTCACATCCCCCTGCTCGTCGTAACAGCGGGCTGCCGAAGCGGTGCAGACGGCAATCATGCGGCGTAGGAGATGCTTCTCCCGCATAATGTCGATGTAGTATTCGGCATTGGTGGCGGTTGGCAGGAAGGTCTGGAGGCCAGCCAGAAAAGCCGGTCCTCCGACCTGCTCGAGGAGATTCCTATCCGCCAGGGTCTGAGTGACGGTAATCAGGTCGATCGGACTATTCTTCTTCCAGAGATCCTCCAGGACGGTATAGATCGTCCCATGCGCGGGATGGTGGAAGTGTTGATCATTGATCCCCTTCTCGATGGCCGTGGTGAGAGTATCCTTCGGGGAGAGGAGGATGGAAGAGAGGACGCCCTTCTCCGCATCAAGACTGGCAGGTAGGGGGCGGTGTGATTCCGGAAGGCGCTGACCTTGAGAGAATCCCCCGGAGTTCTGGGGATTGTGAGCACTCTGGGTTCCTGGACCACTCCCGCTACGGCGCGGGGATCTGGAGGCAACACCGTCGGGTGTCGCGCTGACCTGGGCAGGGCCGTCCTGGGGACCTTCTGCCATGTCAGGGAAAGATTTTTACGCCTCTGCGCCTTCTGAAGAGGATGCCGCGGACTAGCGGCGGGGACGGCGGGTGCCGGCCTCTTCCTCATCGGCGGGTTTCTCCACCTTGGGAGTGGCCGCGATCTCAATGCGGAGGGTGGCAATCACTTCGGAATGGATCTTCACCGGGATCTGATGCTCACCGCTCTCCTTGAGGGGACGATCCAGCGCGATGGCGTGCTTGGGAAGAACGAGACCCTTGATCTCTTCCATCAGGCGCTCGAGAAGGTCAGCAGCCGTGATAGATCCGAAAGCCTTGCCGGTCTCACCGGTGTCGAGTTTCAGATTGAGGCGGAGCTTGTTGATTTTAGCAGCAACGGCCTCAGCCTCGTTGATCTCGCGGGCCTCGCGCTCGGCGCGTTTGGCCTTCAGGTGATTGACCTTGCGCAGGGAAGCGGGAGTGACCTCGAGGGCTTTGCCTCCGGGGATCAGGAAATTGCGAGCGTAGCCGGCACGTACCTTGACGATATCTGCTTCGGATCCCAGGGAGGGAACGGCTTCGGTGAGGATGACTTCGGAAGTGGCCATAGAGAAAATCCCGGTTGGTTATTGGTTTATGCAGCGGGAGGGAAGAGACTATCGGGAAACGGCTCGGTGTCAATAGGGGAAGAAGTTTATCCCTTGGTCTTGTTCCAAAACTCCTGACTCTGGCGCTGGGCCTGGCGTATTTCCTCTTCCGTCAGGCGCCTGGCCAGAGCATCCCTGGCCTCGCGAGCATCTTCATTGCCCGAAGCTGCCGCGAGGTTGCACCAAAAGTAGGCCTTCGGAAGGTCGGTTCCGACTCCTTTGGCCAGCCTGTAGCAGTCTCCCAGTTCGTACTGGGCGCTTGCGTTCCCACCCTGCGCGGCCTTGGAGAACCATTTTGCCGCGAGAGCCTCGTTCTTGGGAACGCCAAGGCCGCGTTCATAGCAGAGACCAAGACGGTATTCCCCCTCGGGATCGCTTTGCAGAGCAGCTTTTCGGTACCAGTCTGCAGCCGTTTCATCGTTTTGGAGAATCTTCCACGTGCCGACGGAATAGGTTTCTCCCATCTTGATCTGGCCTGCCGGATCCGTGGGGTCCTTCTTTTCCTGTGAGGCACAACCGCAGAGAAAAAGGATAACTACGAGACCTAGGGTTCCAAGGGTTCCAAGGGGTCCCAGGGAA